>CAZREY010000166.1:0-6228 GCA_964599015.1 uncultured Thiobacillus sp. | reverse complement strand
TGCACGCATTTTTGGACATCGGGATGGCCAAAAATGCGAAAATAGCAGGTCAGTCCTACCCAACCGCCATTCCCATGAGAGAGGACCTGTCCAGTGCCTTCCACCGGGCGCGCCGTCCTGTTCAGCCCGAGCGCCTGCGCCGGCTGCGCCAGATCAACCTGCAACTCGCCGCCCTGAACCAGCCCGGCTGGCAGGGGGATGAAGACCACTGGCTGGAGATCGCCGACGACCTGCTGCGCAACTACCGCCAGCACCGCCGCCTGCTGCAGAACTACCGTTGCCCCGCCGACCAGCGTATCCAGGATTTCGTCAACGGCTATCTGGCCAGGAACGGTGTGGACGCCCAGGTGGCATTGCCTGCCGTGAGCTTCGTGCTGGACGCCCCCGGCCAGGCGGCGGAACTCTCCCTGCCGGTGGAGGATGACCGTTTCGAATCCCCCTGGATCACCTCCTACCGGGTGAAGCAGGGGGTGCTGCACAACCCCCAGAAGGACCGCCGCACCACGGAAGGCGTGTTCCACGTGGTGGAAGGAGGACTGCCTATCGCCTGGGACAAGAAGGCCGTGCCCGCAGCCACCTTCGCCGCCCTGTTCCAGGCGGCCATGAACCCGCCCGAGGCGCTCAACCGGCTGCCCTTCACCAGTGGCCAGGAGGCGGAGGCCCACATGTGGGTGTCCCTGCTGCTGCGCCCCCTGGTCTCTCCGGCAGTGCCCGGCGTGATGCCTGAGAAGCGCATGGAAACCCGCTTCTTCGCCCCCGGCGGCCTGGTGTCCAACCTGGATTTCGTGGAACGCATCTTCGGCAACGGCGGCGACCCCTACCTGCCCCAGAACGACGCGGGACTGGACGTGGACCACTGGTCCGGCCACACGGGCTGCGTGATACTGGCCCCCCACCTCATCAACCTCACCAAGAAGGCGGTGGGCCTGCCCCACTGGGACCAGGCCACGGAGCGCCAGCGCCGGGACGGCATGTGCTGGAGAAGCGAGGACGAGAAATATAACGACGGCTCCGCCTTCAAGGTGGTGTGCCGGGACATGCACGGCGTCATCGTCACCATCATCGCCGACAACTACTTCGGCTACTCCAAGAAGGAGATCAAGTCCCAGATCTCCTACGCCACCAACCTGTTCGGCGGCTGCGAGGAGGAACATTCCGGCGGCGCGCTGGCCTTCGCCAGTTTCAACCTGGGGGACAGCTACGCCCTGGATTCCAAGTATCGCGCCAGCGGCCATACCTTCGCTGAACTGGCGGAACGCCACGGCGAACTGATCGACATCCGGCCGGAAGGCTACGGCGTGGACAAGACCTGGCCCAACGTGGTCTACCTGCCGGAAGAGGCCCATCTGGACCTGCTGGAACAGCGGGCCACCTGGCAGGCCTGCGGCGAAACCCAGACCCTCAAACTGCTGGCGGGCCATACCTACCTCTATCCCAACGGGTTCAAGGTGGCCCTGGAAAAACACCCCCACGCCCCCTCCTGGCGGCTGGTGGGCAGCGAAGCGGAAGGCGTGTTCTGCTACAAGCCCTGCACCGTGTCGGGCGGCGGCAAGTCCGAGATCTCCAAGTCCCTGGAATCCGCCCTGCTGTCCGGCCCTTATTACGTTCAGGACTTAAAGAACGACCTGGACGAGGTGGAAAAGCTGTTCCGGCGGGACTACAGCGACCGCTTCAGAACCACCCCCGCGGAGGGCCCGGACACCCGACCCCTGCTCTCCCCGGAGCGCACCGTGGGCTCGGTGATCAAGCTGCTCACCCCCTCGGATGAATACACCCCCGCCTACAACGCCTGGCTGGCCACCATCCCCAACCATATCCGTGCCCTGGTGTTCGTCATCAAGCGCTTCTACCGGGAAGAGTGGGGAGATGGCTGGCGCGAGCATTTCCACGTGGACATGGTGAACGGCCATCCGGGGCACGAACTGAAGTTCCATCGCCGCCAGCTGGAGGCCAGCTACCTGCGCATCGGCCGCCTGGACGACGGCGCCTGGCGCGTCTACAAGACCCGCCAGGACTTCGTGGGCAGCACGAAGGTCCAGCTGGCGGACGACATCGCCGCCTCCGCCACCCTCCCCCGTACACAGGTGGCCCACCTGCGCCCGGACGCGCCGGAAACCCCCGGCGTGAAGCTGGTGGCCAACTGCGAGGCGCGCCTGTTCCAGCGGCCGGACGACGCCAAGCTGCGGGGCCTGGACGCCCAGACCGAGCACGACCTCACCGAGACGGACAACTTCATCTCCAACTTCGAGCCCCTCACCCGCCAGGACGCCATCGAGCTCACCGAGGACGTGGTGAACTTCCACCACTACACTCCCGCCATGCAGGCCTTCATCCGCGAGGCAGCCGGGGAGGACGGCTACTTCGTGTCCTCCGCCCATGCCCGGCTGGTGAACGGCAAGCCCAGCCCCAACGTGCGCTACCTGCAGAAACGTCCGGACCTGGTGAATCCCCGGGAAGGCCACATCGCCCAGATGGGCGTCAGGCTGGCGCGGCGCATGCCGGCCCAGGCCCCCGTGCATTGGGTGGTGGATGCCATGCTGCCCGGCCGCCGCAACAACCCGGCCAAGCCCGGCATCCGCCCCCTGGCGGTGTACGGCCCCCTGCATTACCAGGACCTGCCCGAACTGTTCATGGACTTCATCGCCAGCCTGTCGGGCAAGTCCCCCTCCACCACCGGCGCGGGCTCGGAAGGCGCCCTCACCAAGGGCCCCTTCAACGCCCTCACCTACACGGCGGACCTGAACAACGCCCTGGTGTCCTTCATCCTCTGCGGCCACGACGGTTTCTCCAGCGCCGCCGGCTTCATCGGCGCCAACCGACGCGTGGATCACGACGTGAGCTTCCTGGTGCCGGAGATCTGGTGCCGCCTCTCCCCTCGGGAGCGCAGCGCCCAGTGGCTCATCGAAAAGGGCTATCTGGAAAAGGTGCAGGACTTCGACCACAACGGCCAACACGTGCCCGCCAGCCGCTTGGGCTACCGCATCACCGCCCGCTTCCTGCACGCCTACCTGGGCAAGCTCTTCGACGAAGCCATGCTTCGGCCCGAGACCCAGAGCCGGGACGACTTCGCCGACGGCGTGCTGCACATCGCCGAGATGCATCAGAAGGTGGCCCAAGGCTATCTCGCCGACGGTTCGGTGGAAGACGCCTGCCCGCCCCTGAAGGCCCTGCTGCACATCATGGCCGAGGGCCAGTACGAGGGTAAGGACCTGTCCCACCCGGACATCCGCGCCATGTTCACCCGTGAGAACCTGCTGGCCAGCGACTGGTACCGGGAACGCCTGACCATCAAGCAGCAACGGGACCTGGAACTGGCCCGCCAGCAGGTGGCCTACCTGGACAGCTTCCTCAACTCCGCCACCTGCTGCGAACCCGACCTGCGGGTGGACTGCGAAGCCCGCCTCTTGCGGGCCAAGGCCCGCCTGGCCGAAGTGGCATCCCCCGCCTACCTGGAAGGCCTGCGGGGCGGGCTGGGAGCGGACTGGGTGCATCGCCAGGCTTGAGCCCGACCCTGGCTCAGGCCAGGGCGCCCACCCAATTCCCCGGGTTGCTTGAAAAACCGAGCATCCGCCGGTAGGATTTTCGGTAGCACCGTTCTTAGGAAGAATCATGCTCGCCGAAAAACTCTCCATCTCCCTGCCACCGGACGCGGTGGCCTTCATCGAATCCTATCGGGAAACCCATGCCATCAAGAGCCGCTCCCAGGTGGTGGAACTGGCCCTGCGCAAATTGCGGGAACAAGACCTGGAATCCGCCTACCGCGAGGCCGCCGCGGAACACGATCCGGAATGGGACAACACCAGCGCCGACGGGCTCCAAGATGAAGCGTGGTGAAATCTACTACGCCGACCTGAACCCCACGCTCGGCTCCGAGATCAACAAGCGCCGCCCCTGCCTCATCGTCAGCAATGACGCCAACAACCGAGCCGCCAGCACGGTGACGGTGCTGCCCATCACCTCCAACACCGCCAAGGTCTTCCCCTTCGAGATCGCCCTGACCCGGAAGGAATCGGGCCTGCCCAAGGACTCCAAAGCGCAGGCCCAGCAAATCCGCACCATTGCCAAACAACGGATATCCGGCCCCGTTGCCGGCCGATTGAACGCGGATAAGATGCGGGCCGTGGACGCGGCCATCCGACTGCACCTGGCCATCGACTGAAACTGTCGCCAGACCAATAGGGAGCAAGAACAACTATGGCTATTCCTGACTACCAAAGCATCATGCTGCCCTTGCTTAAGGCGGTCGCTGATCAGCAGGAGCATTCCCTACGCGACACCGTGGACACCCTGGCCGGCGTATTCAAGCTATCCCCAGAAGAACTCAAGGAAAGACTGCCAAGTGGACAGCAAGAGGTATTTATCAACCGGGTAGGCTGGGCACGCACCTATTTAAAGAAGGCGGGACTCCTGGCATCTGCCCGCCGGGGCTATTTCCAGATCACCACGCGGGGTCTTGAAGTCTTGGCTGAACAACCCGAGCGGGTCGACGTGAAGTTCCTGGAGCAGTTCGGTGAATTTCAGGAGTTTCGCAGCCTGAAAAGATCAAAAGACCACAAAGAACTCGACCACGGGATGAGCATCGCAGAAACAACGCCTGAAGAAGCCCTTGAAACCGCATACAAAGGACTTCGGGATGAACTCGCCAGTGAGCTTTTGCAGCAGTTGAAGGCGAGTTCCCCCACCTTGTTCGAAAAAATCGTCGTCGAACTCCTAGTCAAGATGGGCTACGGAGGCAGCCGCCAGGATGCCGGCAAGGCCATTGGCCGGAGCGGGGACGAAGGCATCGACGGCATCATTAAGGAAGACCGTCTCGGGCTGGACATCATCTACGTCCAGGCCAAGCGCTGGGAGGGCACCGTGGGTAGGCCAGAGGTACAGAAATTCGCCGGTGCACTGCAAGGTCAAAGGGCACGGAAGGGGATCATGATCACGACCTCCAACTTCTCCAAGGAAGCTCAGGACTATGCGTCGCGGATTGAAAGCAAGATCGTCCTAATTGATGGCGAACAACTTGCACAACTGATGATCGATCACGGCCTGGGAGTAAGTCCTGTAGCCATCTATGAGGTCAAGAAAATCGACTCCGACTACTTCACGGAACAGTAGCCCATCCGAAAACTTATCTGCTCTAACAGCAGTTTGGAAACCATGCTGGACCTGCACAAACAACTCCCCGCCGCGAAGACCGCCCACGACAAGACCCTGACCCAGCGCCAGATGGATGCCACGGACCGGCGCATCGACGCCCTGGTGTATGAACTCTATGGCCTGACGGAGGAGGAAATCCAGCTCGTGGAGGGCGGCACACCATGAATCCCTCCGATCTGATCACCGCCGTGGAGGTCGCCCTGGCCGGCGATTGGCACCGTGCCCACAACATCGTGCAACAGGACGAACAGGACCCCATGGCCTGCTGGATCCATGCCGTGCTGCACAAGATCGAAGGGGACAGTTGGAACAGCCGCTACTGGTATGCCCGCACCGGACACCTGTTCGAGGAATGGGACGACGCCCAGGCGGAACTGAATGCCATCCGCAACAAATTGGAAAACACAGGAACGCTCAAGTGACTGAACTCATCCGTCTGTCCAAACTCATGTCCGAACGGGGCATCTGCTCCCGCCGGGAGGCGGACGCCTTCATCGAGAAAGGCCTGGTGTTCGTGGACGGCCAGCGCATCTCCGAGTTGGGCACCCGCGTGGACCCCAACTGCAAAATCGAACTCACCCAGCAGGCCCGGAAGCAGCAGCAGCAGCGGGTCACCATCCTGCTGCACAAGCCCGTGGGCTTCGTCTCCGGCCAGCCGGAGCCGGGCTTCAAGCCCGCCGTCACCCTCATCCGGCCGGATACCCAGTGGCACGAAGGCGGCGGCCCCCGCTTCTCCCCCGGCATGCTCAAGGGCCTGGCCCCCGCCGGGCGCCTGGACATCGATTCCACGGGCCTGCTGGTACTGACCCAGGACGGCCGCGTGGCCAAGCAGCTCATCGGCGACGATTCCCAGGTGGACAAGGAATACCTGGTGCGGGTGGAAGGCCAGTTGTCCGAACGGGGCCTGGCCCTGCTCAACCACGGCCTGGAACTGGACGGCCGCCAGCTGCGCCCGGCCCAGGTCAGCTGGCAGAACCAGGACCAGCTCAAGTTCATCCTGCGGGAGGGCCGCAAACGCCAGATCCGCCGCATGTGCGAGCTGGTGGGCCTGAGGGTGGTAGGCCTGAAGCGGGTGCGCAT
>CAZREY010000165.1:0-6264 GCA_964599015.1 uncultured Thiobacillus sp. | reverse complement strand
CCCTGCTTGCTCTGGCCCTTGATGGCGTCCACCGGCTGCCGGGCGGGTTCAAGAAACATGGACACATGGGTCAGGCCGTCGCTGAACACCCAGTGCTCCACCTCGCCGTCGCGATTGGGCAGCTGGCGACGCACGGCGGCGATGCGGCTGAAGCCGGGGGGCAGGCCGTTGATGACGATGCGCTCGCTGGCCACCGGCCTGGCGGCATCCGGCACGGGGGGCATGGGGCGGTTGTCCGCCTTGGGCATGGCGCCCAGCTTGATCTCGCCGAAGCTGTAGTGCATCAGGGGCTGGCCTTCGCCGTTGACCATGACCGCCCGCAACGGGAAGGCCGTGTGCTTGTCGATGCACAGCAGGTAGCCCCAGCGGAACAGGTCCTTCGGCGCGAGTTCCACATTGGTGCAATCCCGTCCCGCCACCCGGTCCGGCGCGCCCATGCGCACGCTGTACCAGTTGGCCAGGGGGCTGGCGTTTTCCGGCAGCAGGTCGGGGAAATGGCGCTTGTTGAGGCGTTTTTCCAGGCGCAGCTGGGTGCCGTTGACCATCAGGGTCACCGAGGCCTGCTGGGTGCAGCGCACCTCCCGCTGGGTGCCGTCCATGGTGAGGAGCCGGCTTTCCACGCTGGACCCGCTGGGACGGTTGCTCACCATCAGGGTCTGGGCGTTGCCGCCGTGCTGGAAGACGAAGAAGCCTTCGTAGCCCATGCGGCGGGAGGCATCCGAAACCCTTTGCAGCAGGGCCGCGGCATCGTTGGGGGTGAGCGGTTCGGCGGCCCGGGACGGTGGCGCCGGCAATGCCAGCAACGGGACGGCCAGAAGGGCCAGGAGCGACGCCCGGCCCCCTCTCATGGGCGTGTCTCCGCCAGGGATACCTGGGTGAAGTTCATTTCCGCGGGCACGATCACGGCCTGGGCGAAATCCTGGTGGGCGGCCAGGTAGGCCTGCACGTCGACGGGAGAGGGCACGTCCCTGGCCGCCATGGGGATGGGGGCGGACTGGTCCGGCGGCAGGCTTTGCCACAGGCCCCAGGTGATGGCGGTGACCGCCGCGGCGGCAAGCCACAGGGCGGGGCGCCGGTCCCGGGGCTTGCGCATGGGGGCCAGGAGGGTGGGTTCCTGGTCCAGTGCGGCCATGACCCGGTGGGTGAGATGGGGGGCCGTGGTCCCGGCATCCAGGCCGCGCAAGGCATCGCCCACGGCGATGTAATCCCACACCAGGGTTTGCGCGCCGGCATCGTTGCCCAGTTCGCGCAGGGCCTGGCGGGCCTCCGCGTCGGACAGTTCACCGTCCAGAAAGGCGGACCAGGTCTCGTCCTCTCGTGTGTCGGGGCGGGGTTGGGTCGCTGGTTTCATCATCATGCTTACCACCTTCGATCTTCCGATGTGCCCAGGATGGGGCGTAGCTTGGCGGCGATGGCCTCCCGCGCCCGGAATATCCGGGAACGCACGGTCCCAATGGGACAGGCCATGGCTTCGGCAATCTCTTCGTAACTCATGCCTTCAATCTCTCGCAGGGTGATGGCCTGCCGGAGTTCTTCCGGCAACGCCTCCACCGCTTCGTTAACCGCATAGGCCACTTGTTTCGACAGAAGTTCCGATTCCGGTGTACCGATGTCCTGGGCCATCAGCCGCTCGTCCGGTTCGTCCTCGTCGTTGAGGGCCTGGTCCGACACGGTCTGCATCCCCCGGCCCTTGGCCGCGAGATAATTCTTGGCGGTGTTCACGGCGATGCGGTACAGCCATGTATAGAAGGCCGCGTCTCCGCGGAACTGGGGCAGGGCCCGGTAGGCCTTGATGAAGGTCTCCTGGGCAATGTCCTCGATTTCGTCCGGATCCCGCACCATGCGGGACAGCAGGCGCATGAGCTTGCGGCGATACTTCTCCACCAGCAGCCCATAGGCGCGCTTGTCCCCTTCCCGAACCCGTTCGACCAGCTGAAGGTCGATTTCCCGATCGCTCACGCGGCTTTGCTCTCTTGTCCCTGGATAAACGTGGCGCGGCTTTGCTTTCCGCGCGGGGACGAGTATAACCGCCCGGTCAACGGGTCCGCCGCAGACAATGACCGCGCGGCATGACCCGGGTTCCTCCTTCGCCTTCTCATCTATGCAACGCTTCGACGTCCTCATCATCGGCTCCGGCCTGGCGGCCGCCACCCTGGCCCTCTCCCTGCCCGCCTCCACGCGCATCGCCCTGGTCACCAAGAAGCAGCCCCTGGACAGCGCCAGCGCCTGGGCCCAGGGGGGTATCGCCGCGGTGATGGGGGCGGAGGATTCCTTCGACGACCATGCGCGGGACACCCTGGTGGCCGGAGCCGGCCTGTGCGACGAGGCCGTGGTGCGCCACGTGGTGGAGTCGGGACCGGCGGCCATCCGGTGGCTCATCGACCAGGGAGTGCCCTTCGACCGGTTGAACGGGGGCTACCACCTGACCCGGGAAGGCGGTCATTCCCACCGCCGCATCCTGCACGTGGCCGACGCCACGGGCCGGGTGGTGCAGGAGCGGCTGCTGACACTGCTCGCGGAACGGGACAACATCACCCTGCTGGACCACCACATCGCCGTGGACCTGATCACCGACCGGCACCTGGGGCTGCGGGGCCTGGGGCGCCACGTGCACGGCGCCTATGTGCTGGACACCCAGGCGGGCCACGTGGTGACCGTGGGGGCCGCCTTCACGGTGCTGGCCACGGGGGGGGCGGGCAAGGCCTTCCTCTACACCACCAACCCGGACACGGCCACGGGGGACGGCATCGCCATGGCCTGGCGGGCCGGCTGCCAGGTGGCCAACCTGGAGTTCGTCCAGTTCCACCCCACCTGCCTGTACCACCCCCACGCCAAGTCCTTCCTCATCACCGAGGCCATGCGGGGCGAGGGGGCGGTGCTGCGCCTGCCCGACGGCACCCGCTTCATGCCCGAGCACGACGAACGGGCGGAACTGGCGCCCCGGGACGTGGTGGCCCGGGCCATCGACTTCGAGATGAAGAAGCGGGGCCTGGACTGCGTCTTCCTGGACATCACCCACAAGCCCGCCAAGTTCATCGTCAGCCACTTTCCCACCATCCACGCCCGCTGCCTGGAACTGGGCCTGGACATCACCCGGGAGTGGATTCCCGTGGCGCCCGCCGCCCACTACACCTGCGGCGGCGTGGTGGTGGACCAGGCCGGGCGCACGGACGCCAAATACCTCTACGCCATCGGCGAGACCACCTGCACGGGTCTCCACGGCGCCAACCGCCTGGCCTCCAACTCCCTCCTGGAATGCCTGGTCTACGGCCGGGCCGCCGCCGCGGACATCGCCGCCGCCGAGCCGCCGCCCCCCCGGGAACTGCCGCCCTGGGACGAGAGCCGGGTGACGGACGCGGACGAGGAGATCGTCATCGCCCACAACTGGCACGAGCTGCGCCGATTCATGTGGGACTACGTGGGCATCGTGCGCACCAGCAAGCGCCTGGAACGGGCCAGCCACCGCCTCAAGCTGCTGTCCGACGAGATCAACGAGTACTACAGCAACTTCCGCATCAGCAACGACCTGATCGAACTGCGCACTCTGGTGCTCACCGCCGACCTCATGGTGCGTTGCGCCAAGCTGCGCCACGAGAGCCGGGGGCTGCATGCCTCCCGGGACTACCCGGGCCTGCTGCCGGAGGCCCGGGACACCCTGCTGGACCCGGCCTCCATCGGCTGAGCCGCCGTCCGGACTGCGGCTCAGCCCCGGCCGGCCCGCCTGGCCAGGAAATGCACCAGCAGGGGCACGGGGCGGCCCGTGGCGCCCTTCTCCTTGCCGCTTTTCCAGGCCGTGCCGGCGATGTCCAGGTGGGCCCAGTGATACTTCTCCGTGAAGCGGGACAGGAAGCAGGCAGCGGTGATGGTGCCGCCTGGGCGGCCGCCGATGTTGGCCATGTCGGCGAAGTTGCTCTTCAGCTGTTCCTGGTAGTCGTCCCACAGGGGGAGTTGCCAGCAGCGGTCATGGGCCGCGTCGCCGGCATGGAGCAGTTCCCGGGCCAGGCTATCCTGGTTGGCCAAAAGGCCCGTGGCCACGTGGCCCAGGGCGATGACGCAGGCCCCGGTGAGGGTGGCGATGTCCACCACGGCGGCGGGCTCGTAGCGCTCCGCGTAGGTCAGCGCGTCGCACAGGATCAGGCGGCCTTCCGCGTCGGTGTTGAGCACCTCGATGGTCTGGCCGGACATGGAGGCGACCACGTCGCCCGGCTTGTTGGCGCGGCCCGAAGGCAGGTTCTCGCAGGTGGGGATGAGTCCCACCACGTTCAACGGCAGCTTCAGCTCGGCCGCCGCCCGCATCGTGCCCAGCACCGAGGCGGCACCGCACATGTCGTACTTCATCTCGTCCATCTCCGCCGCCGGCTTCAGGGAGATGCCGCCGGAATCGAAGGTGATGCCCTTGCCCACCAGCACCACGGGCTTTTGCTCCTTGTCGCCTCCCCTGTGCTCCAGGATGATGAAGCGCGGGGGCTCGTCGCTGCCCTTGGCCACGGAGAGGAAGGAACCCATGCCCAGCTTCTCGATCTGGGCCCGGTCCAGGACCTGGACCTTGAGGCCCGTGTCCTTGGCCAGGGCCCTGGCCTGGTCCGCCAGGTAGGTGGGGGTGCACACGTTGCCCGGCAGATTGCCCAGGTCCTTCGCGAGCTTCATGCCCCGGGCGATGGCCTGGGCCCGCTCGGCGGCGACCGTGGCGTCGGCCATTTCGCCCCGCCTGGACACGGCCAGGGTGAGCTTGCGCAGGGCCTTCTTGCCCTCCCCCGGCTTGCTCTTCATCTGCTCGAAGCGGTAGGTGGCCTCTTCCGCCACCAGCACGGCCTGTTCCACGTTCCAGGCCAGGTCCCGCTTCTTCACCGGCAACTCCGAGAGATATAGGAAGGCCTCCGCCACGCCCAGGTCGGCCAGGGTCTTGACCGTGGCGCGCAGGGCGTCCCGGTAGGCCTTGTCGTGGAATTCCTTCTCCTTGCCCAGGCCCACCAGCAGGATCCGTTCCGCCGTCACGCCCGGCACGTTGTGCAGCAGGAGGGTGGCGCCCGTCTTGCCGTCCATGTCGCCACGCCGGAGAATGTCGGCCAGATAGCCGTTGGCGGCCTGGTCCAGAATCTGACCCGCCAGGCTGAGTTTCCTGTGTTCGAACACGCCCACCGCCACGCAGGCGGTGCGTTGTTTTTCCGGGCTGCCGCTTTTGATGCTGAATTCCATGTATTTCTCCAGTGATCCGATCGAGGTGCCGGTAGGCATGCGAGGGAATTATTGGTGGCCTCTGTCGGCTAGTCAAAACGACTGAACAAAATGGTCCGCTTCGATCACGCCCTGACCCGTGAAATGGCGGCCATGTCCGCGTCCGCCTTCGCGGCCCTGACCTCCATCTTCCTGGTGGTGATCCTGGTGCGGGTGCTGGGCAGGGCCGCCATGGGGGACCTGGAGGTGGGGGCCGTGCTGCCCATGCTGGCCTTCGGCGTGCTGCGCTTCCTGCCCGTGCTGCTTTCCCTGGGCCTGTTCATCGGCGTGTTCATGAGCCTGTCCCGCATCTGGCGGGAGAGCGAGGCGGTCATCTGGATGAGCGGCGGCGTGGGCCCCTGGGGCTGGGCGCGGCCGGTGCTGCTGTTTTCCGTGCCCATGGTGCTGCTCATCGCCCTGGTCAGCTTCGTGGCCCTGCCCTGGGCCATGAAGAAACAATCGGATTACGAGCGGATTCTGAAATCCCGGGACGAGGTGTCTTCCCTGGCGCCGGGCATGTTCACCGAATACGGCCAGGGCAAGCGCGTCCATTTCGTGGAATCCCTCTCCGCCGACGGCCAGCGGGTGGGCAACATCTTCGTCCAGTCCCATATCCACGGGCGCACCGGCGTCATGATGGCCCGCCACGGGCACGTGGAGACCACGGAAAGGGGCGAACGCTTCCTGGTGCTGGAAGCGGGGCGGCGCTATGAGGGCGCGCCGGGCGAAGCGGATTTCCGCCTGGGCGAGTTCGATGCCTACGCGGTGCGCATCCAGCCCCAGGCCCTGGCGGAGGCCGCCCTCAGCCCGCGCATGCTGACCATGGCCCAGCTGTGGGCCCGACCCACGCCCGTCAACATGGGGGAATGGGTCTGGCGGGTGGGCTACCCCATCAGCGCCCTCCTGCTGGTGCTGCTGGCCATCCCCATGAGCTACGTCAACCCCCGCGCCGGCCGCTCCCTGAATGTCGTCTTCGCCATCCTGATCTACGTGGCCTACAACAATTTCGTCGGCCTGTCGGAGGGCTGGGTCACCCGTTCGCTGCTGAAT
>CAZREY010000164.1:0-6282 GCA_964599015.1 uncultured Thiobacillus sp. | reverse complement strand
GGCGACCACCCCCGCACCGCCGTGGCCCTGGGCCGGGAGGTGGACATGGTGCGCGGCGCCTCCCCCCGGGTGCTCACCGGCGACCAGGTGCGGCACATGAGCGCCGCCAGCCTGCAACTGGCCCTGGACGCCTCCGAGGTGGTGTTCGCCCGGGTCACGGCGGAGCAGAAGATGCTCATCGTCCAGGCCCTGCGCCGCAAGGGGGAGGTGGTGGCGGTGACCGGGGACGGGGTCAACGACGCGCCGGCCCTGAAGACGGCGGACATCGGCATCGCCATGGGCCTCACCGGCACCGACGTGGCCCGGGAGGCGGCGGACATCGTGCTGCTGGACGACCACTTCGCCACCATCGTCAACGCCATGGAGGAAGGCCGGGCGGTGTACGGCAACATCCGCAAGTTCCTCACCTACATCCTCACCTCCAACATCCCGGAGATCGTGCCCTATCTGGCCTTCGTGCTGTTCCGCATCCCCCTGCCCCTGACGGTGATCCAGATCCTGGCGGTGGACCTGGGCACGGACATGGTGCCGGCCCTGGCCCTGGGGGCGGAGCGGCCCCATGCCGACGTCATGCGCAAACCGCCCCGGCCCCGGGGGGAACGGCTGCTGTCCTGGCCCCTGCTGGCCCGGGCCTACCTGTTTCTGGGCCCGCTGGAGGCCCTGGGGGCCATGGCGGTGTTCTTCCTGGTGCTGGGCGAGGGTGGGTGGGAATACGGCGAGGTGTTGGGCCAAGCCCTGCCGTCCGCCGCCGATTACCTGCATCTCCAGGCCACCACCGCCTGCTTCATGGCCATTGTCCTGGCCCAGGTGGCCAACCTGTTCGTGTGTCGCCACCCCGTGCTGCCTTTCTGGCGCTTCCCCCTCTTGGAGAACCGCCTGTTGCTGGCGGGCCTGGCCGTGGAGCTGGGCCTGCTGCTGGCCATCGTCTACACGCCCTGGGGCAACCGCCTGTTCGGCACGGCGCCCCTGCCCGGCGACGCGTGGCTCATGGCCGTGCCCTTCGCGGTGCTGCTGCTGGCGGCGGAGGAGGGGAGAAAGGCGGTGGTGCGGCGGGCGGGGCGTGGGGCCTGATCCGGCATTCGGAAATCCTTGTTGAAATGCAGCTCCGTGGCGGGATTCCTTACGCGACCTGCGGTCGCGCCCTCACTCTGCCCTCTCCCTCGGGGAGAGGGGGAAATTGATTCCCTCCCCCACCGGGGGAGGGTTGGGGAGAGGGGAAGCAGTCCGCAGGACTGCTAGAGCAGGTGGGAGGCGGCGATGAGCGTCTCCGCCACCTCGCCCAGGGTCTTGCCCGTCTGCATGGCCAGGTTGCGCAGTTCCTTGTGGGCCGCCTCCTCGGAAAGCCCCCGCTTCTTCATGAGCAGGCCCTTGGCCTTCTCCACCTGCTTGCGTTCCGCCAATTGCCGTTCCGTATCCGCCAGGCGGCCGGCCAGTTCCTGGTGGGCCTCGAAGCGGGCGCAGGCCACCTCCAGGATGGAGCGGATGCGGTCCGGCGCCAGGCCGTCCACCACGTAGGCGGACACCCCCGCCTTCACCGCGGCGCGGATGCTCTCGCTGGCCCCGTCCTGGGTGAACATGACCACGGGCCGGGGCGCGTCCCGGGTGGTGACGCCGATGTGCTCCAGGGTGTCCCGGTCCGGGGAGTCGGCGGCGACGATGACGATGTGGGGCTTCAGGCCCCGCACCGCGTCGGGCAGGGCCAGGGAATCCTTCAGTTCCGCCACCACGTGGTAGCCCGCCAGGGTCAGGGCCCCCCGCAGCTGGCGGCTGCGCTCCGCGTCGCCGTCCACCACCATGACGCGGACTTCGGGCTGGGCGTCGATGGTGGCGGGGTCAGGCATGGCGGAAAGTGGGTGCGACGGAGAGGGTAGGACGGACAGGACGTGCTCAGCGCCCCATGCCGGAGACGTTGGCGTGGAACAGGGCCTTGTGCACGTCCCCCAGGGAGACCATGCCTTCCAGCTGGTCCCCCGTGGCCACGGGGATGCGGCGGAAGTTGTGGCGGGCCATGATGGCGGCGGCCTGGAGGGCGTGCATGTCCGGGCGCACGGAGATCACCCGGGAAGACATGATGTCGGCGGCCTTCAGGTTCATCACCTCCCGGTACTGGGATTCCATGGAGGAGTAATCCACCGTGGCCATGCCCTCCATGAGGTCGCTCAGGGTGGGGAACAGGCGGGCCAGGACGTCCTTTTCCGCCACGAAGCCCATGAGCCTGCCGTCCTTCACCACGGGCAGGCCCGAAAGGCGGTACAGGCACATGATGGAGGACACCTCCAGCAGGGGCGTGTCGGGCTGCACGGTGCGAACGCTGCGGATCATGATGTCTTTGACCAGCATGGAGGGGCTCCTCTCGTGTTGAAGGGTTATCGGGCCGGACGCGGCGCAAGGGGGTCGGCGGGAGTGAAGACGATAGCGGGATGCATCGCCCGCTGCCAGATGGGGGTGTGGAAATTTCCCGCCATGGCCGATCTCACGCCCGAAGCAGGGCCTTCAGTTCCGGAATGCAGGAACCACAGTTGGTGCCCGCCTTGAGCCGGATGCCTAGGGCCTCCACCGACCCGGCGCCCCCGGCGATGGCCTTCCTCAGGTCGTTCTCGCCCACGCCGTGGCAGGCGCAGACGATGGGGCCGCTGTCCGGCGCGGCCGCGCCGGGGCGGCCCAGGGGCAGTGGGCATCCGCTCCCGCCAGCTCGTACAGCCAGCCGCCCTTGGACTTCACCCGGGTCCAGTAGCCGTCCAGGCCATGGCTCGGTGCCTCGGCCAGGGGCTGGCGGCTGAGCACGAAACCGTGCCAGCCGGCCTGGTGGCGGCTCACCGCCACGGGGGCATGCTTGAATTCGGGCTGGCCGGAAATCCCGTCCACCACGGCGTCCACCAGCACCCCCGCCCGGGCCTGGCCGCTGAAACAGCCGTTCCAGTGGATGGGCGCGAACACGGAGCCGGGGCGCTGGCCTTCGCTTTCCACCACCCGGGCCAGCATCGCGCCGTGGCCGTTGTGCACGCGGGCCAGGCCGCCGGCGGCCACCCCCGCCCGGCGCGCGTCCTCCGGGTGCATCTCCACGAAGGGCTCGGCGATGTGGGCCAGCAGCCTGGCGGTCTTGCCCGTGCGGGTCATGGTGTGCCACTGGTCCCGGATGCGGCCGGTGTTGAAGACGAAGGGGTGATCCGCATCCGGCGCGTGGGCCGGCGGGCGAGGGGTGATGGCGATCATGCGGGCCTTGCCGGAAGGCGTGTGGAAGCGGCCGTCGGCGAACAGGCGGGGCGTGCCGCCGTTGGCGGTGACGGGCCATTGCACGGGTTGCAGGGCATCGTAGGCTTGCGCAAATTGTGCGGCATCCCCCTCTCCCCCAGCCCCGCCCACGGAAGGACCTGCATGTCCTTCCGGCTCCAGCGGCGACGAGCATTGCTCGTCGAAACCCCGCTTACGCCCCCCGCTTGCGGGGGAGGGGAGCAAACCGCTCAGGTCAAAGTCCCGTCTAGCCCCTCTCCCGCAGGCGGGGGAGGGGTTGGGGGGGGGTAACTCGGCTGCAATTCGGGGACCGCTGTCCCTCTCCCCCGGCCCCTCTCCCGCTTGCGGGAGAGGGGAGTTTTCAAACGCGGACAGCGCCGCGTGCTCGGCAAAGATCTCCGCCGGCCCGGCGTAGTCGAAGGGCTGGCGGTAGCCCATGCGCTTGCCCACCTCGCCCACGATCCACCAGTCCGGCCTGGCCTCGCCGGGCGGGGGCAGGAAGGCCCGCTGGCGGGAGACGCGGCGCTCGGAGTTGGTGACGGTGCCGTCCTTCTCGCCCCAGGCGGCGGCGGGCAGGCGCACATGGGCGTGGATGGACGTATCAGTCCTTGCCACAACTTCCGAGACCACCAGGAACTCGCAATGCTTCAGGGCCTCCACCACCCGGTCCGCCTGGGGCAGGCTCACCGCCGGATTCGTGGCCATGACCCACACGGCCTTGACGCGGCCCTCCCTGACCGCCTCGAACATATCCACCGCCTTCAGCCCGGGCTTCTTCGCCACCCGCTGGCTGTTCCAGAAGCGGCCCACCCGCTCCACGTCCGCCGGGTCGAAGTCCATGTGGGCCGCCAGCTGGTTCGCCAGGCCACCCACCTCCCGGCCGCCCATGGCGTTGGGCTGGCCGGTGATGGAGAAGGGGCTGGCGCCGGGCCGTCCCACCCGGCCCGTGGCCAGGTGGGCGTTGATGATGGCGTTACCCTTGTCCACGCCGGAGGAGGACTGGTTCACTCCCTGGGAAAACACCGTCACGGCCCTGGGGGTGGCGGTGAACAGGCGGAAGAACTCGGCCACGTCGGGTTCCGCCAGGCCGCAGGCCGCCGCCACCTGGGGAATACCCAGGCCATTCACCGCGTCCAGGGCGGCGCCGAAGCCTTCCACGTGGTTTTCCAGATAGCCCCAGTCGATGCCGCCTTCCCTTCTGAGGTGGTTGAGCAGGCCGTTGAACAGCCAGGCGTCGGCGCCGGGCCGGATGGAAAGATGCAGATCCGCGATGTCGCAGGTGGCCGTGCGGCGGGGGTCGATGACCACCACCTTCATCGCCGGCCGGGCCTTTTTCGCCGCGGCGATGCGCTGGAACACCACCGGGTGGGTCCAGGCGGCATTGGAGCCCACCAGGGTCACCAGGTCGGCCATCTCCAGGTCCTCGTAGCAGCCGGGCACCGTATCCGTGCCGAAGGCCCGCTTGTGGGCCGCCACGGCGGAGGACATGCACAGGCGGGAGTTGGTGTCGATGTTGCCGGAGCCGATGAAGCCCTTCATCAGCTTGTTGGCCACGTAGTAGTCCTCGGTGAGGAGCTGGCCGGAGACGTAGAAGGCCACGGCGTCGGGGCCGTGGTCCTCGATGGCCTGGCGGAAGCGGTGGGCCACCGTGTCCAGGGCCTGGTCCCAGCTCACCTGCCTGCCCGCCACCTCCGGATGCAGCAGGCGGTCCTCCAGGCCCAGGGTCTCCCCCAGGGCCGAGCCCTTGGAGCACAGGCGGCCCAGGTTGGCCGGGTGGTCCGGGTCGCCGCGCACGGTGTAGCCGTCCCCGGATTGCGTTACCAGCACGCCGCAGCCCACGCCGCAGTAAGGGCAGGTGGTGCGGATGGGAGTCGGGTTGTCTGCCATGGGATGGGACATGTTCAGGTTAGCGTGAAACATGAGGCGGTAGGAGGCCCGCTGGCGGGCCGAGTCCTTCTCCGTCTCCTTGACATCGTGATCGCGCCGCAAGCGGCGCTCCTACCGGTTTCATCAGCGGGGACGGCCTCATGGTCATGAACGGTCAGGGGCTCAGTGATTCGGGCAGCCCTCATCCGGCGCCAGGCACAGGCTCACCCGGCCGTCGCTCACCCGCACCGGATAGCGGGCGGCGCAGCCCTCGTCCGGGGCCACGGCGATGCCGGTGTCCAGGCTGATCTTCCAGTCGTGCAGGGGGCAGGCCACCCGCTTGCCGGAAACGATGCCCTGGGAAAGGGGGCCGCCCTTGTGGGGGCACTTGTCCTGCAGGGCGAAGACCTCGCCTTCCACGGTGCGGAAGAGGGCGATGTTCCCGGCGGCGGTCCTCACCACCCGGGAGCCCTGGCGGGGGATGTCTTCCACGGGGCCGATTTCAATCCAGTGTTCGTTCATTTTCATGTCCAGTCCTTTTTAAGCCCCTCGCCCGCAAGTGGGGCGAGAGGGGAATTCGGTAAGCACTGCTTACCGCCCTCGCAGCCGGCTGGCGATGCAACGCCAGCAGTGGGGCGCGGAGCGGGGGTTGGGGAGAGGGTCGGTGCCTCGGTTGCGTGGGGCTTCCCTCTCCCCCCGCCCTCCCCCGCTTATGGGGGAGGGGGCCATTAAGCCAGCACAGCAATCGGCGTGAATTCCTTGGTCAGCTCGCCCTCGGTGCGTTCCTTCCACGGGTCCACCTGGGCTGGCTTCTGGGAGACGGCGAAGCGCTCGGCCAGGGCCTTGCGGCTGGCTTCGTCCTCCACCACCTTGGCCTTGATATGGGCCAGGCCCACCCGCTCCACCCAGGGGGCGGTGCGTTCCAGGTAATGGGCCTCCTCCCGATAGAGCTGGGTGAAGGCGGCGCAGTACTCCAGCACCTG
Organism: uncultured Thiobacillus sp.; assembly: GCA_964599015.1. Lineage (GTDB taxonomy): Bacteria > Pseudomonadota > Gammaproteobacteria > Burkholderiales > Thiobacillaceae > PFJX01. The sequence goes on along the minus strand of CAZREY010000164.1, from coordinate 202 downwards.
TTCCTCGGTTTCCACCCGGCACAGCAGGTCGGTGACCCGCACCTTGATGCCGCCGTTGCCGCCCACGTGCAGCTCGTAGCCGCTTTCCACGCACACCACGCCGAAGTCCTTGATGGTGGCCTCGGCGCAGTTTCGGGGGCAGCCGCTCACGGCCAGCTTGAACTTGTGGGGCATCCAGGAACCCCAGGTGAGCTCTTCCAGC
>CAZREY010000163.1:0-6305 GCA_964599015.1 uncultured Thiobacillus sp. | reverse complement strand
TGGCCCGCAGGGCCTCGGCGATCCTGCGGGCCCGTTCCTGGAATACGGGGTTCTCGTCCCATTGGCGGGCCTTGCTGTCGAAATGGGCGGCGTCCAGGACGACCTTTTCGTTGCTCACCGCTTGCCTCCCAGCAGGGAACCCAGCACGCCCCGGATGATGGCCCGGCCCACCTGGCTGCCCACGGAACGGGCCGCGCTCTTGGCCAGGGCCTCCACCATGCCTTCACGGCGGCGTCCGCCTGAAGAGGGGGCCCCACCCAGCAGATCCCCCAGCATGCCCCCCAGGCCGCCGCCGGCGGGGGCCTGGGCTTGGGCCTTGGCCTGGGCGGCGGCCTGTTCCACGGCGGCCTTTTCCGCGGCGGCGGCCTCGGTGCGGGCCTTGATGATCTCGTAGGCGGACTCCCGCTCCACCGCCTTCTCGTACACCCCCGCCACCAGGGAGGTCTGCATCAATTGCCGGCGTTCCCCATCGGTGATGGGGCCGATCTGGCCCCGGGGCGGCACGATGTAGGCCCGCTGCACCACGCCGGGCCGGCCCTTCTCGTCCAGCAGGGACACCAGGGCCTCTCCCACGCCCAGCTCGGTGATGGCCTCCGCTTCGTTCAGGTCCGGGTTGTCCCGCATGGTTTCGGCGGCGGCCTTCACCGCCTTCTGGTCCCTGGGGGAGAAGGCCCGCAGGGCGTGTTGCACCCGATTGCCCAGCTGGCCCAGCACCTCGTCCGGCACGTCCGCCGGGTTCTGGGTGACGAAGTACACCCCCACGCCCTTGGAGCGGATGAGGCGCACCACCTGTTCCACCTTGTCGACGAGCACCTTGGGGGCTTCGTCGAACAGCAGGTGGGCCTCGTCGAAGAAGAACACCATCTTGGGCTTGTCCAGGTCGCCGGCCTCCGGCAGGTTCTCGAACAGTTCCGCCAGCAGCCACAGCAGCAGGGTGGCGTAGGCCTTGGGGGACTGCATGAGCTTGTCGGCGGCCAGGATGTTGATGACGCCCTTGCCGCCATCGGTCTGCATCAGGTCGGCGATGTTCAGCATGGGCTCGCCGAACAACTGCTCGCCGCCCTGGTTCTCCAGCGTCAGCAGGCCCCGCTGGATGGCCCCCACGCTGGCGGCGGAGATGTTGCCGTATTCGGTGGTGAAGGACTTGGCGTTGTCGGCCACGAACTGGAGCATGGCCCGCAGGTCCTTCAGGTCCAGGAGCAGCATGCCCGCTTCGTCGGCGATCTTGAACACCAGGTTGAGCACGCCTTCCTGTACCTCGTTCAGGTTGAGCATGCGGGCCAGCAGCAGGGGGCCCATGTCGGAGATGGTGGCCCGCACCGGGTGGCCCATTTCACCCCACACGTCCCAGAAGGTGACGGGACAGCCCTCGTAGGCGTGATCCTCCAGGGCCAGCAGCTTGACCCGTTCCTCCACCTTGGCGTTGCCGCCGCCGGGTTTGCTGATGCCGGACAGGTCGCCCTTGATGTCGGACAGGAATACCGGCACGCCGATACGGGAGAAGCCTTCCGCCAGGCTCTGCAGGGTCACGGTCTTGCCGGTGCCCGTGGCGCCGGTGACGAGACCGTGGCGGTTGGCCATGCGGGGCAGAAGGGCGAGTTCCGTGGCGGTGTTCTTGGCGATGAGCAGGCTGTCGGTCATGGCGGGGCTCGCTGGGTGGGAATGCGGGGGATTATATGCAGCCCTGTTTCACCCAGGCGGGCAGGCTATGCTGAAAGTGACACCATGAAACAAGACCATGACCTGCCTATGGAACGTCTGATGGAGGAAATCCGGGCGGACGTGCGCGAAACAGCCTACCTCACGGGCCGCAGTATTTTGGACAGGCGCGTGCTGGCGGCTTTCAGGAACGTACCGAGGCATGCGTTCGTGCCCGTTGAGTTGGAGAGCAGCGCCTACTACAACCATCCCCTCCCCATAGGCCACGGCCAGACCATCTCCCAGCCCTACATCGTGGCCCTCATGACCGACTTGATCCGGCCGGAGCCCCAGCACGTGGTGCTGGAGATCGGCACGGGGTCGGGCTACCAGGCTGCCGTGTTGGCCGGGCTGGTCAAGCAGGTGTATTCAGTGGAAATCGTGGAGGCATTGGCGCGCCAGGCCAGGGAACGCCTGCAACGGCTGGGCTATGGCAATGTGGAAGTGCGCGTCGGCAATGGTCAGGCGGGCTGGGCGGAACACGCGCCCTACGACGGGATCCTGGTCACGGCCGCCGCCGAGGAGGTGCCTCCGGCCCTGGTTCAGCAATTGAAACCCGGAGGGACCCTGGTGATCCCGGTGGGGCCCTCCTACTTTGGACAGCAGTTGCGCGTCATCCGCAAGGATGCCCACGGTGGGGTGGAGGAAAGGAATGTCCTGCCGGTGGTGTTCGTACCCCTGGTGGAGGCTGTCGTGCAGTAAAGCAGCATGAACAACAACGGAGAAATGACCATGCGTATCCCTTTGGAAATCACATTCAGGCATATGGAACCTTCACCCGCGGTGGAGGCCCGCATTCACGAAAAGGCGGAGAAGCTGGACCGCTTCTATGAGAGCGTCATGGGCTTGCGGGTGGTGGTGGAGGCACCCCACGAACACAAGAACCAGGGCAAGCTGTTCCATGTGCGCATCGATCTGACGGTGCCGGGGGGGGAACTGGTGGTCAGCAAGGGCCACCACCACCAGAGCCAGGCCCACGAGGACGTGTACGTGGCCCTGCGGGATGCCTTCGATGTGGCCAAGCGCCGCCTGGAGGAATACAGCCGCCAGCAGCGGGGCGACGTGAAGGCCCACAGCAAGCCCCAGGCCGTGGCCCCCATCGAGGAAGAGTAGGGGGGCAGGAGCAGGAGTAGGCCATGGCGGGGTGGGAACACTTCCAGCACATGGCGGATATTGGTGTGCACGGCTGGGGGGGGTCCCAGGCCGAGGCCTTCGAACAGGCTGCCCTGGCCCTCACCGCCGTGGTGACCGACATCGCCCTGGTGCGCCCCGAGGTGGCGGTGGACGTGGCCTGTAACGCCCCGGACCCCGAACTCCTGCTGGCGGACTGGCTCAATGCCTGGGTCTATGAGATGAGCGCCCGCAAGATGCTGTTTTCCCGCTTTGCCGTTACCTTGCGGGAAGGCGAGGCGCGGGGTACGGGCTGGGGCGAACCCCTGGATCCGGTTCGCCACCACCCGGCGGTGGAGGTGAAGGGCGCCACCTACACCGCCCTCCAGGTGGGACAGGAGGCGGACGGCCTCTGGCATGCCCGCTGCGTGGTGGACGTCTGAAGGGGGAACCATGGAACTGGCCGGCCTGCACAAGCTTTCCGACTTCGCCTGGCGCATCGAGCCCCACGGGCCCATGCGGGTGCCTGCGGTGCTGTTCGGCGACGAGACCCTGATCCGGGACATGGACGAGAAGGTGCGGGAGCAACTCCGCAACGTGGCCAGCCTGCCGGGCATCGTGGGCGCCGCCTACGCCATGCCCGACGCCCACTGGGGCTACGGTTTTCCCATCGGCGGCGTGGCCGCCTTCGACCCCGCCGAGGGGGGGGTCATCTCCGCCGGTGGGGTGGGGTTCGACATCTCCTGTGGCGTGCGCACCCTCTACACCGGCCTGAAGAAGCCCGATATCGAGGCGGTGAAGACCCGCCTGGCGGACCACCTCTTCAAGGCCATCCCCGCCGGCCTGGGCAGCACCGGCCACCTCAGCCTGAACGCCCGGGAGATGAACGCCATGCTCCGGGAAGGGGCCCGCTGGGCGGTGGAGCAGGGCTACGGCACGGGGGCGGACCTGGAGCGCACCGAGGAGCACGGCTGCATGGCCGGGGCCGAGCCGGGTCGGGTATCGGTCCACGCCAAGGACCGGCAAAAGCACGAAATGGGCACCCTGGGTTCGGGCAACCACTACCTGGAAGTCCAGCACGTCAGCCGGGTCTATGACCAGGCCATCGCCCGGGCCTATGGCCTGGAGGAGGGGGACGTGGTGGTGAGCCTGCACTGCGGCTCCCGGGGCCTGGGCCACCAGATCGGCACGGAATTCCTCAAGTCCATGGTGCTGGCGGCGCCGGGCCACGGCCTCAGCCTGCCGGACCGGGAACTGGCCTGCGCCCCCATCGAATCGCCCCTGGGGCGGGACTACCTGGGGGCCATGCGGGCCGGCATCAACTGCGCCCTGGCCAACCGCCAGATCCTCACCCACCTGACCCGTCAGGCCTTCGCCGAGGTGCTGCCCGAGGCCTCCATGGGCCTGCTCTACGACGTGTCCCACAACACCTGCAAGGAAGAGGAACATCGGGCGGAGGGCCGGCCCCGCCGCCTGTTCGTGCACCGCAAGGGCGCCACCCGGGCCTTCGGCCCCGGCCACCCCTCCCTGCCCCGCCCATTGAGGGACGCGGGCCAGCCGGTGATCATCGGCGGCAGCATGGGCACGGGTTCCTACATCCTGGCGGGCAGCGACACGGGGGGCGACCTGGCCTTCGCCTCCGCCTGCCACGGCGCCGGCCGGCGCATGAGCCGCAACCAGGCCACAAAGACGTGGCAGGGGCGGGCCGTGGTGGACGAACTGGCCGGGCGCGGCATCCTCATCCGCAGCCCCTCCCTGCGGGGCGTGGCGGAGGAGGCGCCCGGGGCCTACAAGGATGTCTCCGCCGTGGTGGACGCCGCCGAGGCAGCCGGCCTGGCCCGGAAGGTGGCCCGGCTGGAGCCCATGATCTGCATCAAGGGATAGGGCAGGGCCAACGCGTCGGCATCGGCTAAAATCGCGCGATTCAATCGCACGTCAAGAGGTTTACTAGCATGGCCGGTCATTCCAAATGGGCAAACATCCAGCACCGCAAGGGTCGTCAGGACGAAAAGCGGGGCCGGATCTTCTCCCGCTACGCCAAGGAGATCACCGTGGCCGCCAAGATGGGCGGCGGCGATCCCAACTTCAACCCCCGCCTGCGCCTGGCCATCGACAAGGCCAAGGGCGAGAACATGCCCAACGACAACATCGACCGGGCCATCAAGAAGGGCACGGGCGAGCTGGAGGGCGTGAACTACGAGGAAATCCGCTATGAAGGCTACGGCCCGGGCGGCGCGGCGGTGATCGTGGACTGCCTGACGGACAACCGGGTGCGAACCGTGGCGGACGTGCGCCATGCCATGTCCAAGCACGGCGGCAACATGGGGACCGACGGCTGCGTGGCCTTCCAGTTCAAGCACTGCGGGCAGATCATCCTGGCCCCGGGGGCCGACGAGGACGCGGTGATGGAAGCGGCCCTGGAGGCGGGGGCCGAGGATGTGGTCAGCAACGAGGACGGCTCCGTCGAGGTCCTCACCGCCCCCACCGGTGACCTGGCCACGGTGAAGGAGGCCCTGGAAAAGGCGGGGTTCAAGCCCGTCATGGCGGAGATCACCATGAAGGCCCTGAACGAGACGGACGTCACCGGCGACGACGCGGTGAAGTTCCAGAAGATGCTGGACATGCTGGACGACCTGGACGACGTCCAGGAGGTCTACACCTCCGCCATCCTGCCCGAGTAAGCGCACTTGCGGATACTGGGTCTCGACCCCGGCCTGCGTGTGACGGGCTACGGGGTCATCGAGAAGACGGGCCAGCGGCTGACCTACGTGGCCAGCGGCGTGGTGCGCACCCGGGACGGCGAGCTGCCGGAGCGCATCAAGATCATCTTCGACGGGGTGGTGGAGATCCTGGAGCATTTCCGGCCCGATGCCGCCGCCATCGAGAAGGTGTTCGTCAACGTCAACCCCCAGTCCACCCTGCTCCTGGGACAGGCCCGGGGCGCGGCCCTGGCCGCCCTCACCCAGTCCAGCCAGCCGGTGTTCGAGTACACCGCCCTGCAGGTGAAGCAGGCGGTGGTGGGCAACGGCCACGCGGACAAGACCCAGGTGCAGCACATGGTGAAGCGGTTGCTGAGCCTGCCCGCCGAGCCCCGGCCCGATTCGGCGGATGCCCTGGCCTGTGCCATCTGCCACGCCCACGGCGGCATGGGCCTGGGCGGCCTCATCGGCATCGGCGGCCGGCGCCGGGCGGGGAGGATGTCATGAGCGGGATGGCCGCCCCTGCCGCCGCCCCCGGCGAGCCTACGCCGGAAGCCCTGCGCAACCCCGTCCGTCGCTACCTGCTGGCCACCCGGCCCGCCTTCCTCACCATCACCCTGGCGGGCTGCCTCCTGGGTTTCACCCTGGTGCCGGTGGTCCACTGGGGGCTGGCCGCCCTGACCCTGGCGCTGGCCCTGCTGGCCCATGCCGGGGTCAACGTGCTTAACGACTATTACGACCACCTGAACGGCACGGACGCCGCCAACACCGGCCGGTTGTTTCCCTTCACCGGCGGTT
>CAZREY010000162.1:0-6330 GCA_964599015.1 uncultured Thiobacillus sp. | reverse complement strand
TTGTGGCTAGATGCAATGCTGACTGCAAAAATGGCGCTGTCAGGAGAGGTGGCTAAAAGTTGGGGGAAATCCGTTATCTCTGCCGGCGCCCTTGTGCCATGGGCATTTTCTGTCTATTTGTTCTTCTATCGAGGCTTGTGGCGCTTGACGGATCTTCTGGGCGGGTTTTCATGGTTGATTATTGGCGAGGCCTTTGTATTCGTGTTTATGGGTTATTTGTTAATCAGCGCACTTTACCCATTAAGCGAGCTTGGGCGGAAGGTTGCAGAAAATACCCTCCGCTTCAAAGAATAGGGTGACCGTAATCGAATAAGCATGAATAATTTATTGCTAATGTTGCCCAACAAACGCTTCGAGAGGGACGCTCCGCCAGCAAGCTTCGCTTGCTGTCTCCTCGCCCCTCAAGCTGCACGTTAACCACCGTGCCCCTCCTCCCCACCCTCGCCTTCTCCGCCGCCCTGCTGGCCACCCTCTTCGCCATCATCTACCAGCGGCGTGACATGCGCCCCGGCACCGGCGGCACCATGGGCGGGGAGATGACGGCGGGCCTCGTCTGGGTGGTGGCCTCGCTGTTCTGGGCCCTGGGCGCCCTGGCCTTCGTGCCCTGGTACCTGGCCATCGTCGTGTTCGGGGCGGCCATGGGGCTGTCCTTCCTGGTGCGCATGGGCGTGGCCCGCATCCCCAAGCGGTAACCCTCCCCGACGTCCATGCAGCCGGCCATCAAGCTCCTGGACCACGCGGCGGAATACTGGTTCGCCGAGGGCTGCCACATCAACGAGCTTTCCAACACCGATGCCGATCCGGCGGTCTCCATCGCCCGGGCCCGGGTGGCGCCCGGCACCACCACCCGCTGGCACCGGCTCGTCGACACGGCCGAGCGCTACGTGCTGCTTGCCGGCAAGGGCCGGGTGGAAGTGGGCGACCTGCCGCCCCAGGAGGTGGCACCGGGGGACGTGGTGCTCATTCCCCCCGGCTGCCGCCAGCGCATCACCTGCCTGGGGGAGGAGGAGCTGGTGTTCCTGGCCGTCTGCTCGCCCCGGTTCCGGCCCGAGGCCTACGTGGACCTGGACCCGGCCCCCTTGCAGGCGGGGCCCACGGCCTGATCGAGCCGTGAACATCCTGTTCGTCCACGGCATGGGCCGGACGCCCCTTTCCGGATACCGCATGCTGCGCAGGCTGGGGCGGGCGGGGCACCGGGTGCACACCTTCGCCTACTTCGTGACCGTGGATTCCTTCGAGGCCATCAGGCACAGACTGCACAAGCGCCTCCGTGACTTGGCCGAAGAAGGCGAGTACTGCCTCATCGGCCATTCCCTGGGGGGCGTGCTGCTGCGGGCGGCCCTGGCGGAAACACCGGCCCTCCCCCTTCCGCCCTGGCGGGTGTTCCTGCTGGGTTCACCCATGCGCCTTTCCCGCCTGGCCACCCGCCTGAAGGACAACTGGCTGTTCCGGCTGCTGGCCCGGGACTGCGGCCAGTTGCTGGCCTCTCCGGAAAGAATGGAGGCCGTGCCCGGGGTGGATGCCCCCACCACGGTGGTGATGGGCACCCGGGGCCTGAGGGGCCGGTGGAGCCCCTTCGGCAACGAGAAGAATGACGGCCTCGTCTCGGTCTCCGAGGCCCGGCCATCCTGGCCCTGCCAATGGGTGGAGGTGCCCGTGACCCACACCTTCCTGCCGTCCCACCGCATCGTGGCGGAGCTGGTGCTGCGGGAACTGGACGCCGGGAACCGGGGCGGGCCTATTCCCTGATCGCCTCCACTGCGATGCTCAGGTCCACCTCGTCGGACACGTAGGGGAGGTGCTTGCCCATGTTGAAGTCCGAGCGCTTGATGCGCCCCACCGCATCGGCCCCCAGGGCGGGCTTCTTGTACATGGGGTGGGGCTTGGCGGTGAAGGCGGTCACCGTGAGGGTCACGGGCCGGGTCACGCCCTTGATGGTGAGGTTGCCCTCCAGCGCGGCCGGCCTGTCCCCGTCGAAGGTCACCCGGGTGGACTTGAAGGTGATGAGGGGGGTGGGCGGCGGTGTCGAAGTAGTCCGCCCCCTGGATGTGCCGGTCGATTCGAAATGGGGCGAGGTGTGGCCGGTATCGATGGCATAGGTCACCGGCGCGGCCTGGGCGGCCCCATGGGCTAGCATGAAACTGACTCCACTCCCACCCATGCCGCCATGAATGCGCCGCCGACTTCCGGAACCCTCCGCGCCAACGTCGTCAACCTCCCTGAGCGCCGCATCTCGTCCGGTACCGTGTCCTGGGAGGACGGCATCATCACCCGGGTGGAGGAAGCCGGGCCCGCGGACCCGGGCCTGACCTGCCTGATGCCCGGTTTCATCGACGCCCACGTGCATATCGAAAGCGCCATGCTGGTGCCCTCGGAATTCGCCCGCCTGGCCTGCCGCCACGGCACGGTGGCCACGGTGTCGGACCCCCACGAGATCGCCAACGTGCTGGGCCTGGAGGGGGTGCGCTTCATGCTGGAGAACGCCCGCCGGGTGCCCTTCCGCATGTTCTTCGGCGCCCCCTCCTGCGTGCCGGCCACCCCCTTCGAGACCGCCGGCGCCAGCCTGGGCCTGGCGGAACTGGGCGCCCTGCTGCGGGAGGACGGGCTGCTCTACCTTTCCGAGATGATGAACTTTCCCGGGGTGCTGGCCGGGGACCCGGCGGTCCTGGCCAAGATAGCCCTGGCCCGGGGCATGGGCCTGCCGGTGGACGGCCACGCCCCCGGCCTGAAGGGGGACGCGGCCCGGCGCTATGCCCGGGCGGGCATCAGCACCGACCACGAGTGCACCAGCCTGGAGGAGGCCGAGGACAAGCTCGCCGCCGGCATGCACATCCTCATCCGCGAGGGCTCGGCGGCCCGGGACTTCGACACCCTGCACCCGCTGATCTCCCGCCACCCGGATCGGGTGATGCTGTGCAGCGACGACAAGCACCCGGACGACCTGGCGGCGGGCCACATCGACCGCCTGGCGGCCCGGGCGGTGGCGGCGGGCCATGCCCCCCTGGACGTACTGCGCTGCGCCTGCCTGAACCCGGTGCTGCACTATGGCCTGCCCGTGGGGCTGCTGCGGGTGGGAGACCCCATGGACGCAGCCGAGGTGGCGGACCTGAAGGATTTCCGCCCCCTGCGCACCTGGGTGGCCGGGTACCTCATCGCCGAGGGCGGACGCAGCCTCATGGCGCGGGTGCCGGTGACGCCCGTCAACCGCTTCCACGCCCGGCCCATCTCGCCGGCGGACCTGGCGGTGCCCGCCGGGCCCGAACGCATCCGGGTGATCGACGCGGTTGACGGGCAACTGCTCACCCGGGAGGCCCTGGTGGCGCCCAGGGTGGAAGGGGGGCGCATCGTGCCGGACCCGGCCGGGGATGTGCTCATCCTGCTGGTGCTCAACCGCTACCGGCCCGCCCCGCCGGCGGTGGCCTTCGCCCGGGGCTTCGGCCTGCGGCAGGGGGCCATCGCCTCCAGCGTGGCCCACGACTCCCACAACATCGTGGCGGTGGGCGCCGACGCGGACAGCCTGTGCCGGGCGGTGAACGCCCTGGTGGAGAACAGCGGCGGCATCGCCGTGGATGACGGCGGCAAGGTGGACGTGCTGCCCCTGCCCGTGGCGGGACTCATGAGCACTGACGATGGAGACGAGGTGGCCGCGCGCTATGGGGCCCTGACCCGGCGGGCAATGGCCCTGGGCTCGCCCCTGCGCTCGCCCTTCATGACCCTGTCCTTCATGGCCCTGCTGGTGATCCCGGAACTGAAGCTGAGCGACCGGGGCCTGTTCGACGGACGGCGCTTCCAGTTCACGGAACTGGCGGCATGACACGGGGCCGCTTCAGCGGTGGTTGTACTGGCCGTGGCCCGGCCGGCCGGGCAGGGCCGGGGGGGCCACGGTGGGCTAGGCCCGGAATCCCATGAGTCTTTCCCACTCCGCCAGGGTGATGGCCGACAGCTGGCCGAAATCCCCGCCGGGCACGGCACGCCGGGCCAGGACGATGTAGGGCGCCACGGCCAGGGCCATGCCCAGGTGGCCCGGGGGGATGAGGGTGCAGGCGTAGCTGATGTAGGTGCGGTCGAACAGGACCCCCTGGCTCCGTCCGCAGGCGACGATGCTGTCCGCCACGCAACGGCGATGGCCTTCCAGCCATTGCCTGAGGTCCGCCTCCCGGTCGCTTTCGGTCCAGATGCCCGCGTCCTCCATGAACAGATCGGCGGCGGCCTCCCGCTCCCGGGCGATGGACAGGGCCAGGAAGCACCACACGCCGAAGGCCTGGCCCCGGGCCGGGTCGGGTGCCTCCTGCTTGGGACGGTAGGCGGTCACGCTCCTGTTGGCGCAGATGACGTGGGCCCCGGGGGCCAGGGGGAAGCGCCGCGCGTCCGCCGTGCCGAACAGGGCCCTGCCCGCCTCCAGCAGGGGCTGGCCGTCATGGATGGGCAGCGGGGAGCCGTCGTGTTGGGTGACGCTGAACAGGGGCGCCTGCCGCCCCCCGGCGATGGCGTCCGCCACGGCCAGGTCGTAGCCCCAGACCTGGCCCGCGACGCCGCAGAAGGATGAGGCGGTCTCCATGTTGATCTGGCCCAGGTAGGCCTGTGCCGCCTCGGCCCGGTCCAGGGCGACGATGCCGTCCAGCAGGGCATCGTCGGTCTTTTCCACCGTGGCCGAGGCCACCTTGAGCACGCAGACATAGCCCAGGCCCTGGGCGCCCGGCCGGGCATAGCCGTCGCAATAGGCCTCGTGGGGGCCGATGGCCCGGCGGTCGAAATCGCTGGTGCGTCCTGCCATGCGTGGCTCACCCTGGCCGCTTCATTCAGTACGCCTTTCCGGCTGGACATAGACCGTGCCGGAAGGGCCGATGCCGCTTACCTGGAGCAGCACATCGCCGCTTTGCGCCCAGGCATAGTGGGGCTGGCCGGCCGGCTCGGTGAAGAAGCTGCCGGGCGGCAGGGGCTTCATGGACGCCGGCTCGAAACGATGGCCGAAGCCCACATGGAGCGTGCCCGACAGCACCACCACCATGCGGTCTTCCGGATGGACATGGGGCTGGACCTTGAGCCCGGCGGGAATGAGCACCCGGGCGGCATACAGGCCCGCCTTGCCCATGTCCCCCGCCAGGGTGGCCATGCCCATGGCCCCGGGCCTGCTGGCGTCCACCGTGAGGCGGATCTCCTCCGGCCCCAGGCGCAGGGGCGCCAGACCCTCGCCCCGGACGGAGACAGCAGACGACAGCAGCAGCGCCGTCAGCAGGGGCAGCATTACGGTGCGGTATCGAGCGGGTTTCATGGCCGGGTCTCCGGATCATTGAAGGCGGCGAGACGTGTTACCCGCCGCCAGGGCATGGGCCCCTTTCCTTATCAGGATAGCCGTCGGCGGTCTCCGGGCCATGGGCGGCGGCGAGGAGATGTCTGTGCTATAAACATTAGAGTTTTCTAATGAATGGACGCCTCATGCCCGCACCAGACAAGACCCAGGCCGCCGAACTGGCCTATGAAAAAGCCCTGCGCTACGAACTCGACTACGGCTGCTGCCCCCAGTGCGTGCTGGCGGCGGTGCAGGAGACCATGGGTATCATCGACGACGCCACCATCAAGGCCAGCCATGGCCTTTCCGGGGGCGGCGGCCTGTCCGGCCAGGGGGCCTGCGGCGCGCTGACCGGCGGCCTCATGGCCCTGAGCGCCAAGCGGGGCCGGGACCGGGACAAGCTGGACAAGGGCCGCTTCATCGGCAACTTCCAGAAGGGCAAGGAACTGGTGGAGCGCTTCCGCGCGGAGTTCGGCGGCGTCACCTGCGAGGAACTGCAACAGAAATTCACCGGCCGCACCTACGACATGTGGAAGGCCGAGGAATACCAGGCCTTCAGCGACGCCCGGGGCCAGCAATGCGCCCTGGCCACCGCCACGGTGACCAAGTGGGTGGTGGAGATGCTGTAGCCCCTTGCGCCCCCCAGGGCCAGGATACGGACAAGGCAAAAAGCAAAACGGCCCAGATCGCAAGATCTGGGCCGTTTTGATGTCTGGCGCGCCCGGCAGGATTCGAACCCACGACCCCCTGGTTCGTAGCCAGGTACTCTATCCAACTGAGCTACGGGCGCTCAAAGAGGCGCGGATTATATAGCAATCCGGCCTGCTGGCAATGCTCTTGATGTTACGCAAGAGTTGGCGGAGACGAAGGGATTCGAACCCTTGATGCAGGTTTTGGCCCGCATGCTCCCTTAGCAGGGGAGTGCCTTCGACCTCTCGGCCACGTCTCCAGACTGGTTTCGGCCTGGGCCGAAAAAAGCCGCGCAAGAATACCCGCGCGGCCGGGCAAAAGCAATTTTGCTGCGCGGCTCAGGCAGCCAG
>CAZREY010000161.1:0-6361 GCA_964599015.1 uncultured Thiobacillus sp. | reverse complement strand
ATGACCGCCGCCTTGCGGACCACGCCCGGCCGGTCCAGTCCCGTGCCCGGCCCGGCCAGTTCCCGGCCCGGCAGCCCCAGGAGGGCGCAAGCCAGGGCCGCCGCCGCCGTGGAGTTGCCTATGCCCATCTCGCCGCCGATGAACAGATCGGCGCCGGACGTGAGCGCCCGCTCCACCGCCTGGCGCCCCGCCTCCAGGGCGATCGCCAGCTGATCGGTGGTCATGGCGGCTTCCCGGGCCAGGTTGGCGGTGGCCTGTCCCGCCCGGGCGCTGATCACGCCGGCCATGGCCCCGCCCCCCAGGGTACCGGCGTCCACCACTTCCAGGTGAGCGCCCACTTCCCTGGCCAGCACCGAAATGGCCGCGCCGCCGTTGACGAAGTTGGCCAGCATCAGGCGGGTCACGGCCTGGGGGTAGGCCGCCACCCCTTCCTCCACCACGCCATGGTCGCCGGCGAAAACCGTGACCCAGGGTTTTTCCAGCCGGGGCCGGTCCCGTCCCTGGAGGGCGGCCAGGCGGATCGCCAGTTCCTCCAGGCGGCCCAGGCTGCCCGGCGGCTTGGTCAGTTGCTCCTGGCGTTGCCGGGCCGCCTCGGCCATGGCCCGGTCCGGTTGCCGGGCGGGCTTGCGCCACCAGGCATCGCTCATGGGGCGCCCCCCTTCAGGGCCAGGGGCAGGCCGGCCGCCACGAAGCTCACCCGCTCCACCAACCGGGCCAGGTCCTGGTTCAGCCGACCGGCCTCGTCCACGAAGCGGCGGGAGAGCGCCCCCATGGGCACCACCCCCAGGCCCACCTCGTTGGCCACGAAGATGACCATGCCGCCGAGGCGTGGCACCGTGGCCAGGAGTTTTTCCCGTTCGGTCTCGAACACGCCCTCCCCCGCCTCCAGCAGGTTCAGCAGCCACAGGGTGAGGCAGTCCACCACCACGCACTGTCCCGCCTGGGCCGTATGGGCCAGGGCATCCGCCAGATGCAGGGGGGTTTCCAGGGTTTGCCAGGCGGCGGGCCGGTCGGCCCGGTGGCGGGCGATGCGGTCGGCCATCTCCGGGTCCCGGGCCTGGCCGGTGGCGATGAGGGTCACCGGCAGGCCGGAGGCCTGGGCGAGGCGCTGGGCGTGGCTGCTCTTCCCGGACCGGGCGCCTCCCAGGATCAGGCTACGCACGGTCGGTGAGGATCAGCCGTGGCGGCGCGCCAACCCCAGCTGGGTGGCGGCCGCGTGCACCAGGCCGGCCACCGCCAGGTACAGGACGTTGATGCCCAGGTAGAGGGGGAAGTAGTGCGCGAACTGCTCGACGAACTGGACCATGCCGGTGTCCGCCACGCGGCCGCCGAACCAGTAGAAGCTGGTGTTGGAGAGCACGAAAGCCAGGGTCACGGCCAGGATCGAGGCGGCGGCGAAACGACCCAGGCCGCTCAGGTCCTCGCTGTAATGGTTGCGCAGCCAACGCCCCCCTTGCCACAGGGCCAGATGAGCCAGCTGCAGGGCGGCATAAGCGGGTGTGATGCAGTAGTCCGACACCCCCATCCAGCCCACCGTGGCCACGTCCACGGCCACGGCCTGGAGCAGCAGGGCCGCCAGCCAACCGGGGCTCAGGTAGAAGCCCGCCAGGAAGAAGATGGCCCAGGAGGCATCCGGCAGGTGCAGGGCGTCGCCGAAATGGTGGAAGCGGGTGGCCAGCATGAAGGCCATGAGGGTGAGACCGATGAGGGTCTGGGTGCGGGGTGCGCAGTTGTAGCAGGTGTTCATGATTCTCTCCTTACGCCATGGATGCGCCATGGGTCTCCATGGCGCGAGTTTAGCCGGAAATCAGCCCCGGGCCTTCATTCCCGGGGCTGGTAGCGCAGGCCCACGAACAGGCTCCGCCCCGGGGTGTTGTAGCCGTAGGCCTGCTCGTAGGCCTTGTCCAGGACGTTGTCCAGGCGGGCCTCGAGGCGCCAATCCCGGGCGGGGCGGTGGGACAGGGTCAGGTTCAGCAGGCCATACCCGGCCATGGAACGGCTGTTGGCCAGGTCGTCGTAGCGTGCCCCCGAGAGCAGCCACTCCGCCCGCCAGGACCAGGCATCCAGGTCATGGGCCAGGCTGAGGCCGCCGGCGCGCCGGGCCCGGCGCGGCAGATCCCTGCCGCTGCCGCCGTCCCGCGCGGTCTGGAGGGTGACATGCCCCCCCAGGGACCAGGAGCCCCAGGCCTGTTTCCAGGCCAGCTCCGCGCCATCGATCTCCGCCGTGCCCACGTTCACCGGGAAGTCGTTGGATGTGCCGTTGCTGGCGACGATTAGGTCGGCGATGCGCTGACGGTAGAGGGTGGCCCGCAGGCTGCGCCCCCCCTCCTCCCAGACCGCACCGATTTCGGCATTGCGGGAACGCTCGGGCAGCAGGTTGGGGTTGCCCGCGTAGGTGTAGGTGAAGACCCCGGGAATGCTGTAGTCGGTGAAGGGGAAATAAAGATCGTTGAAGGTGGGCGCCTTGAAGGCGGTGGCCAGGGTGGCATGGAGGCGCGCGTCGCGGCGCCACTGGAAGCCATAGCTCAGGGCGCCGGTGGTCTTGGAGCCGAATTGGCTGTTCTGGTCGTTGCGCGTGTTGACCTGGAGCAGGTGCCTGCCCCAGCGGCCGCCATATCCGGCGAACAGGGAGCGTACCTGCCGGGCATCCACACTGAAGGCCGTGGTGGAATCCACCTCTTGGCGCAGGTATTCCGCCCCCAGGAGCACCTGGCCGCCCATGGCATCCAGGGCGTTTTCCCAGGTGAACTGGTCCTGGCTGGTCTGGAAGTTGCTGGGGGCACCGCCATAGGTGCGCATGTTGTCCTGGCCGCGCCCCAGGCGCAGTGTGCTGTCCCAGTGGGGCAGCCACCTTTGCCTGAACTCCACCGTCCGGGTGGACAGGGTCTGGCGGGAATAATCATCCCCCGGCGTGCCCATGTCGAATTCCGTCCGGGTGCGCGCATCCAGCAACCCCACGGCCAGTTGGCCCCCGTCCCAGCGATAGGCCAGGCGGGCATTGGCGGATTGGTTGCGATAGCCGTCCCGGTCCGGGTTGTGGGCGCCGAACAGGGCCTTGGGATTGGTGGAGGAAAAGCCCTCGTTCTCGGCATGGCCCACGCTCACGTCCAGGCGCAAGGGACCGTCGCCGATGCCCATGCCGGCATCCGCATAACGCAGACCATGTGCGCCCACCCCGGCGGCGGCGCCCGTCAGGCCGGTCCCCGTGCCGCCGCCGCGCGTGAATATCTGCAGGACCCCGCCCACGGCATCCATGCCGTACAGGCTGCTGGCCGGGGCGCGCAGCAGTTCGATGCGCTCCACTCCATGCAGGGGCAGATGCTCCAGGGCGGTGCTGCCCAGTG
Source organism: uncultured Thiobacillus sp. (assembly GCA_964599015.1). Taxonomy (GTDB): domain Bacteria; phylum Pseudomonadota; class Gammaproteobacteria; order Burkholderiales; family Thiobacillaceae; genus PFJX01. The sequence goes on along the minus strand of CAZREY010000161.1, from coordinate 3,017 downwards.
TGGCGGAACCGATGCGCTGGCCATCCACCAGGACCAGCAGGTGGTTGGCGTTGGTGCCCCGGACATGGACGTTCAACTGGCCGCCCAGACCGCCGCTGGTGTTCATTTCCAGCCCGTGCACGCCGCGCAGGGCCTCCGCCAGGGTGGCATAGCCATGCTGTGCGATCTTCCCGGCGGTGATCACCGTGACATCGGCGAGCAGTTCGCGGGCCGGGGTCGGAATACGGGTCGCGGTGACGACGATTTCTTCCAATACCGCGGAGTCCTGCGCCTGTGCGGGCAGGGAGAACAGGCCGGCGATGAGCGCGGCCAGGGTGGTACGTTGCATGTGGAGATTCCTTGTTCGGCTCCCAGCATCCCCGCTGGGAATACTCAAAAGCGGGCCGAAAAAGGTTGTGACCGGGCAAGTCTTTGAACCGATGTCGCCGAATCCGCCTCCCGCGGCCCGCACCTGCTTCGGGCCGGTCTCCGGGCTCGCGCCTTGGGTTTTTCAACCCCGGTGGTTCGCCTTCCCGTCCAAGGACAGTGGCATGAGGAACGACCGTTGAGCGCTTACCGTTGCGGGGGCAGCACAGGTCTTGGCTGGAGTTTCACCCCATTGCCGCACCTGTTTCCCGTTTCACCCATCTCGCGATGGACACCTGAAGCGGAGGGCAGTCTAGGCGATACCCGGGGCCGCTGCCATCCCCCCGATGGGGGAGACGGGATTATTCCCCCCGTCTCACGCCGCCGTGCCTGACCGCGTACTGGATCTTCTTCAGGTCACCGACGGTGTCCACCGTGCACAGGTAGTGGAAGAACAGTTCCCGCTGGTGGCTCGTGGCCTGGCGGGCGGGGATGAGTTCCCATTTTGCATAACGGTTCCTTGACCATTCCCCATTCGGGCGGCCGAAGGCGTAGAGCTTGCGTTCGCCGGTTTCGCAGCGCATCCCCTCGAAGCTGACGGTTTCCGCGCCGGCCGGGCTCCTGATCAGCACGGTGTAGCGCACCACCCCGTCCGCCCCCACGTTGATGGCGTTGTAATCGATGTAGAAGCGGTTGCTGGTGGCGGCGCTGACGGTGAACTCCACCAGGTTCGCGGCTTTGGGATAGGGCGGCAGCTGGGCCTGGATCTCCTTCCAGGCCTTGGCGTTCTCGTCGAAATCGGACTCGAAGTTGCCCAGCTGGTGGCTGTCGCCCCAGATAAAGGCATTGGGGTCGGCCAGGGCATGGGCACCCCAAAGGCACAACAGAAAAGCGGCAAGGTAACGCATGGGAATCTCCGGGTCAGGGGCGCATGATAACGCCCCTGCCGTCGGCTCAGGCCAGATCGCCCGCCAGGGAGTCCCGCACGGCGGCGGGCACATCCACCGCCACGGTGTAGCTGGCGTGGTCGATGCCCGCGGCAATGCCTGCCCCGGCCTTCACCGCCGCGCACATGTCCGGGGTTAGCTCGAAGCGCATGAAATGGATGGAGGCGGTCTTGTCCGGGGCGCTGCGGTCCAGGTCCTCGTTGCAGATGGGGTGAACCTTGTCGAAGCCCGCCACTCGCACCCAGACCGTGTCCTCGATGCCAATGAGCCGGGCCAGGGCGGCGCGGCGCTCGTTCTCGTCCGGGTATTCCACCATGAAGGTGGCCTTCCAGTTGCCCCCATCCGGGATCAGGGGGTTGTAGACGTCCAGTTCCTCCTGGATGAGTTCGGGCTCGAACATGCGTTCCAGGCGCAGCATCTCCTGCACCTGATACTGCATGGTGAGGGCATCCTCGAAATACAGGGCGGCATGGTCCCCCAGGGCCACGCGGCGGATCTTCTTGTGGGCGATGACCTTGGCGCGGAACTCGGGACGGACGCGGGCGTACTGTTCCAGACTGAACAGGCTTTCGTGGGTCAGTTTTTCCATGGCGTTGTGTGTCGGTGGGCGATCAGATTCCGTAGGCCTTGCGCAGCAGGGTCATGGGGTGTTCCGGGGCCGTGCCGTCCGCCCGGATGTGGGCGATGTGATGGCCGGCCATGGCGCAGTCGCTGCCATAGTGGTCCGGCTTGGCCTGGTTCACCCGGTTCACCACCGGCTTGACGATCTTCACGGCGTACTCGTGGAACTCCTTCTTCACGGCATAGGTGCCGTCGTGGCCGGAGCAGCGCTCGATGAACTCGATCTCCGTGCCGGGCACGAGGGATAGGGCTTCCTTGGTCTTGGGACCGATGTTCTGCACCCGCTGGTGGCAGGCGGCGTGGTAGGCCACCTTGCCCAGTGGCTGCTTGAAGTCGGTCTTCAGCTTGCCCTCCCGGTGGCGCAGCATCAGGTATTCGAAGGGGTCGTAGAAGGCATTCTTCACCTTTTGCACGTCCGGGTCATCGGGGAACATGAGGGGCAGTTCCTGCTTGAACATGAGCACGCAGGAGGGAATCAGGGCGGTGAGGTCCCAACCCTCGTCCACCATCCGGGCCAGGACGGGAATGTTGGCCTCCTTGGCCTGGCGCACGGCTTCCAGGTCCCCCAGCTCCAGCTTGGGCATGCCGCAGCAGCGTTCCTTCTCGGCCAGGGTGACGGGGATGCCGTTGTGCTCGAACACCGCCGCCAGGTCCTCGCCGGGGCCGGGCTCGTTGCGGTTCATGTAGCAGGTGGCGAACAGGGCGATCTTGCCCTTGGTCTCGCCCGCGGGTTCACCGGGGGTGCTGGCGGGCAGCTTGCGCAGGCGGCTGCGCAGGGGGGTGCTGGAGAACTCGGGCAGCCATGCCTCGGCGGAGATGCCCGCCACGGACTCCAGGGCCTTGCGCGCGGGGCCGATCCTGTTCACCGCGTTCACCGTCTGGGCGATGACCGGAATGCCGGCCAAGGCGCCCACCGCATCGGTGCTGGTGAGCACCTTGTCCCGCAGCTTGGTGGAGCGGTTCCTGAAGTGCCAGGCCTTGGCCCGCAACATCAGGTGGGGGAAGTCCAGGTTCCACTCGTGGGGCGGCACGTAGGGACACTTGGTCATGTAGCACAGGTCACACAGGTAGCAGTGCTCCACCACCTTCCAGTAATCCTCCTTC
>CAZREY010000160.1:0-6385 GCA_964599015.1 uncultured Thiobacillus sp. | reverse complement strand
GTGTCCCAGATGGTGGACACGGTCCTGCAGCTGCCGGAGGACACCAAGCTCATGGTGCTGGCCCCCCTGGTGGTGGGCCGCAAGGGCGAGCAGCTGGGCCTGTTCGACGAACTGCGGGCCCAGGGCTTCGTGCGCCTGCGGGTGGACGGCGAGGTGTACGACATCGACGCCATCCCCGCCCTTGAGAAGAACCGCAAGCACACCATCGAGGCGGTGGTGGACCGGCTCAAGGTGCGCCCGGACATGAAGCAGCGCCTGGCGGAATCCTTCGAGACCGCCCTGCGCCATTCCGACGGCAAGGCCCTGGCGGTGGAAATGGACACGGGTCGGGAGATGCTGTTCTCCGCCAAGTTCGCCTGCCCGGTGTGCGACTACGCCCTGCCGGAACTGGAGCCCCGCCTGTTCTCCTTCAACAACCCCATGGGGGCCTGCCCCAAGTGCGACGGCCTGGGCAGCATCACCTTCTTCGACCCGGAACGGGTGGTGGCCTTCCCCCACATGAGCCTGGCCTCCGGCGCCATCAAGGGCTGGGACCGCCGCAACGCCTTCTTCTACCGCATGCTGGAATCCCTGGCGATGCACTACGGCTTCGACATCGACACGCCCTGGGAAGAACTGCCGGAGGCCATCCGGCACATCATCCTCCACGGCAGCGGCCGGGACGAGATCGCCTTCCAGTACATCGGCGAGGGGGGGCGCAAGACCACGCGGAAACATCGCTTCGACGGCGTCATCCCCAGCCTGGAGCGGCGCTACAAGGAGAGTGAATCCCAGCTCCTGCGGGAGGAACTGGCCAAGTTCATCGCCACCCGCCCCTGCCCGGAATGCGGCGGTTCACGACTGCGCATCGAGGCCCGCAACGTCACCATCGGCGGCGCCACCCTGCACCAGCTCTCCCACCTGCCCATCCGCCAGACCCTGCGGTTCTTCGACGAGCTGAAGCTCACGGGCCACCGCGCCCAGGTGGCGGAGAAGATCATCAAGGAAATCACCTCCCGCCTGAGCTTCCTCAACAACGTGGGCCTGGACTACCTGAGTCTGGAACGCTCCGCCGACACCCTGTCCGGCGGCGAGGCCCAGCGCATCCGCCTGGCCAGCCAGATCGGCTCCGGCCTCACGGGGGTCATGTACGTGCTGGACGAGCCCTCCATCGGCCTGCACCAGCGGGACAACGACCGCCTGCTGGGCACCCTCAAGCACCTGCGGGACCTGGGCAACACGGTGATCGTGGTGGAGCACGACGAGGACGCCATCCGCCATGCCGACCACGTCATCGACATGGGCCCCGGGGCCGGCGAGCATGGCGGCGAGATCGTGGCCCAGGGCAAGCTGGCGGACATCCTGGCCAACGAGCATTCCCTCACCGGCCAATATCTCTCCGGCGCCAGGTCCATCCCCGTGCCCGGGGAGCGCAAGGCGGCGCGGGAAGGCCGGGTGCTGAAGCTCATCAACGCCACGGGCAACAACCTGAAGAACGTGACCCTGGAGCTGCCCACGGGCATCTTCGTGTGCGTCACCGGCGTGTCCGGCTCGGGCAAGTCCACCCTCATCAACGACACCCTCTACGCCGTCACCGCCAACATGTTGAACGGCGCCGCCCAGGAACCGGCCCCCTTCGAGGCCATCGAGGGCACGGAGTTCTTCGACAAGGTCATCAGCGTGGACCAGAGCCCCATCGGCCGCACGCCCCGCTCCAACCCCGCCACCTACACCGGCCTGTTCACCCCCATCCGGGAGCTGTTCGCCGGCACCCCCGCCGCCCGGGAGCGGGGCTACGAGGTGGGCCGCTTCTCCTTCAACGTGAAGGGGGGCCGCTGCGAGGCCTGCCAGGGGGACGGCATGATCAAGGTGGAGATGCACTTCCTGCCGGACATCTACGTGCCCTGCGACGTGTGCCACGGCCAGCGCTACAACCGGGAGACCCTGGAGGTGCAGTACAAGGGGAAGAACATCCACGAGATCCTGCAGATGACCGTGGAGGACGCCCTGGAATTCTTCAGCCCCGTGCCCGTGGTGCGGCGCAAGCTCCAGACCCTCATGGACGTGGGCCTGAGTTACATCCGCCTGGGCCAGTCCGCCACCACGCTTTCGGGGGGCGAGGCCCAGCGGGTGAAGCTGGCCCTGGAACTGTCCAAGCGGGACACGGGAAGAACCCTGTACATCCTGGACGAACCGACCACCGTGCTGCACCGCCTGGTGGGCCACGGCAACACCGTGGTGGTCATCGAGCACAACCTGGACGTGGTGAAGACCGCCGACTGGATCATCGACCTGGGCCCGGAGGGGGGCGAGGGGGGCGGCCGGATCATCGCCCAGGGCACGCCCGAACAGGTGGCCGCCAATCCGGACAGCCACACGGGGCGCTACCTCAAGCCCGTACTGGAACGAGGCCGGGCATGACACCCCACGAGCTCGTCGAGGAAGTCCAGCACCTGTTCAGCCTGCCGGACGTGGCCCTGCGCCTGAACGAACTGGTGGGAAACCCGGACACCACCAACAAGCAGATCGTGGACGTGCTGCAACTGGACGCGGGCCTGGCGGCCACGGTGCTGCGCCTGGCCAACAGCGCCTGGTACGGCCTGCCCAGCAAGGTGGACACCCTGTCCCGGGCCATCACCCTCATCGGCCACGGGGCCCTGCGGGACCTGGTGCTGGCCGCCGCCTTCATCAAGCGCTTCCAGGGCATTCCCGGGGAGTTCGTCAACATGAAGAGCTTCTGGGACAACAGCGTGGCCTGCGGCGTGGTGGCCCGCAACCTGTCCCGCCGCTGCCGCCTGCACGAAAGCGAGCAGATGTTCCTGGCGGGCCTGCTGCACAAGATCGGCCGCCTGGTGTTCTTCGAGGCCCGGCCCAACCAGTACCGGGAGGTGCTGGCCCAGGCGGCGGACGGCAGCGAGGCCGCCATCATCGCCTCGGAACGCAAGGTGTTCGGCTTCAGCCATGCGGAACTGGGCGGCGAGTTGCTCCGCCACTGGCACCTGCCCCCCATCCTGCAGAACGTGGTGGCCAACCAGCTCAACAGCGAGAAGTTCACCGACTACCCCCGGGAGCGGGCCATCCTCCAGGTGGCGGCGGACATGGCCCATTTCCTCTCGCCGGACATCAAGCTGGGGCCGGGGGAGGTGCGCTATGAACCCAGGTTCGACGACGTGGTGTGGATGGACCTGGGCATCGGCCCGGAGGAACTGGGCGAGGTGGCGGACATCTCCCTGATCCAGACCTACGAGCTCATCGAGATCGTCAACCCCAGGTAGGCCGGACACGTCGAACAACCCCATGAATGCCAACTGCCCGATGTCCACGCAGCGCGTCACCACGGCGCAAGGCGTACCCGCCATCGAGCTGAGGCAGTTGTCCAAGACCTTCCCCGGCGGCCGGGCCCCCGCCCTGGATGGCGTGGACCTGAGTGTGCCCCGCGGCGGCTTTTTCGGCATTCTCGGTCCCAACGGCGCGGGCAAGACCACGCTCATGTCCATCCTGGGCGGTTTGCTCAAGCCCGACGGCGGCACCGTACGCATCGATGGCCGGGACGCCGACCTGGAACGCGCCGCCATCAAGCGCATCCTGGGCATCGTGCCCCAGGAACCCGCCATCTATCCCACCCTCAGCGCGCGGGAGAACCTGGACTTTTTCGGCCGCATGCAGGGCCTCTCCGGCGAGCACCTGGAGGCGCGCATCCTGGCCTGCCTGGAACTCGCGGAAATGACCGGCGAAGCGGACCAGCGCGTGGAACGCTTCTCCGGCGGCTACAAGCGGCGGCTCAACATGGTGATCGGTCTCATCCACGAGCCGGAAATCCTCATCCTGGACGAGCCCACGGTGGCCATCGACCCCCATTCCCGTTCCCTCATCCACCAGCGCCTGCGGGAACTGCACCAGTCCGGCATCACCATCCTGATCTCCACCCACTACATGGAAGAAGCCGAGCAGCTCTGCCAGGACATCGCCATCATCGACCACGGCAGGGTACTGGTGCAGGGCACGGTGCCGGACCTGCTGTCCAGGCACGCCAACCGCACCATCCTGATCCACCTCACGGGCGATCCGCCCCCGGGCCTGGACCGCAAACTGGAGCGCATCCCCGGCGTGCTGGAGGTGTCGGTGGCGAATCGCTGCGTGCTGGCCGAAGCGGAGTCCCCCGAGGGGGCCATCGCGCCCCTGGTGCGGGCGCTGGGCGAAAACGGCCTGGAGGTGCGCTCTCTCAGCTACGGCGCCACCAGCCTGGAACAGGTATTCCTGGCCTATACCGGCGGCGGGAGCGCACCGCGATGACCTCGAGCCTGGCCAAGTTCCGCGCCAGCGTCCTCAAGGACGGGCGCATCATCGTCCGGGACCGCCAGGCCCTGTTCCTGTTCTTCGTGATGCCGGTGGCCTTCGTGCTGATCCTGTCCCTGGCCCTGCGGGACGCCTTCGGCGACCGGCCCGGCGCCACCTTCCCGGTGCTTGTGGTGAGCCAGGACCAGGGCGAGGTGGGCAGAAGCGTGATCCAGACCTTCCGCAACAACCCCCACGTCAGCCTCGCCCTGGCGGAGCAGGCCAGCGAGGCCCAGGCCAGGCAATGGCTGGTCGACGGCCACTACCGTTTCGTCGTCCTGGTGCCCGCCGGCGCCACCGACCAGGCCCATCGCCGCCTGGGCGAGATCATGGCGGAGGTGCCCCCCGAACTGCGCCTGGAGCAGCCGGTGCGCCTGCAGGCGCTGGCCGATCCGGCCCTGCGCTCGGACTACCGCAAGGTGCTGGAAGGCACCCTGGACCTGGCCCTGCACGGCGTGGAGATGAAGCTGGGGCGTGAACAGCTGGAGCAGATCCTGCGGGCTTCCGGCGGGACGGCGCTGCCGGCCCTGACCAGCGTCGAGCACACGCGTCTGTTCGACCCCGTCCATGGCGAGACGGTGACCAGGCGGGGCAGCGGACCCACGCCCACATCGGTGCAGCAGAACGCGCCGGCCTGGACCCTGCTGGCCATGTTCTTCCTCACCGTGCCCCTCTCGGTGTCCTTCATCAAGGAGCGGGAACAGGGCAGCCTGTTCCGCCTGCAGACCATGAACGTGCCGGCCTGGGTGGTCATGGGGGGCAAGGCGGTGCCCTTCTTCGTCATCAACCAGCTGCAGATGGGCCTGGTCCTGCTGGTGAGCGTCTACGTGCTCCCCCTGCTGGGGGGGGATCGCCTGGACATGGGCAGCTCCCCCCTGGCCCTGGCCCTCGTGGGGGCCTCGGCAAGTGTGGCGGCCATCGGCTTCGGCATCGCCGTGGCCATGTATGCGCGCACCACCGAGCAGGCCGCCGGCTTCAGCTCCGCCATGGTGATGATCATGGGCGCCATGGGGGGCATTCTGGTGCCCAAGGCCGTGATGCCCCCCCTGATGCAGGACTTCGCCATGCTCTCGCCCCTGTCCTGGGGCCTGGACGGCTTCCTGGACGTGTTCGTGCGCGGCGGCGGGGTGGCCGAGGTGCTGCCCGAGACCCTGGGGCTGCTGGCCTTCTCCGCCGTCTGCCACGGCATCGCCATCCTGCGCTACCGGCGCCGGACCTGAGCCGGGGGTGATCTCCTACGGCTTGCCGCCCGCGCGCCGCGTCATCTCCCGGGCCATGGCCTCCAGGCGCGTCTTGGCCTCGGCCCGGAAGATATCCATGGAAAGCTCGGGCGGCACGGGAAAGCCCGGTTCCAACACGGCGCGGTAGACCAGGCGCACGGGGCCCTTGCCCTGGATATGCCACTCCCCCACCAGGTTGCGCACGTTGCCGGCGGTGCGCTGCAAACGGATGACCGAGGGGGGGCTCTCCTCCACGGCCAGGATCATCACCAGGGGCAGGTTGGGCAACAGGGGGATGCGCCCCCGCTGCTCCAGGCGCAGGGGCTCCCCCGGCCTGGAGATGACCCGGGACACCAGCAGGTCCGGCACGAACTCGGACCAGCGGCCGTAGTCGGTCAGCACGCTCCAGGCCAGGTCCCGGTCCACGTCGGCGCTGATCTCGGCCACCACCCGGAGGATGGCGGCGTTTCCATCCACCCGCACCCTGGCGTCCGCCAACGCGGGGGCGCCGCCCAGGAATGCGAGGGACAAGGCGGTGGCCGCGGCCAGCCGGCGGACGGTCTTCATGGCGGTATCTCCTTCCATTCGGGGTTCGGGCATTGCAGCCGTGGGGGAGCGGCGCTTCATCCCGTCGCCCAATGTCCACCTCCCGCCGGGCACCGTCAACCTTCAGCCGCCAATAGCCGTCCGGGTCCAAACGGGGCCTCGGGGCAGCCCGGGCACAGCGTGTAGAATCGCCGCATTTCAGAGCTGCGCGGCAGCGCCCAACTGGATGGATGTGCAAACCATGCTGCTGATGATCGACAACTACGACTCCTTCACCTACAACCTGGTGCAGTACTTCGGCGAGC
>CAZREY010000159.1:0-6437 GCA_964599015.1 uncultured Thiobacillus sp. | reverse complement strand
CCGATCTCCTCCAGGCTCACGTTCGCCTCCACGTTGACGAGGCCGCCGTCCTTGCGCCGATGCCGGGTGTCGAAGCGGTCCCGGCCCTGTTCGCAGATCTTGCGGACGTGGGCGGCCATCTCCTCGGGGGACTCGTCCGCTTCCAGGTCGGAGATGTTCAGCGCCAGCATCTCTTCCCGGGTGTAGCCCAGCATGCGGCAATAGGCCTCGTTGCAGTCCTGGACCCGTCCATCCAGGCTGGCGCTGAAGAAGCCGTCCATGGCCGCGCCGACGATGATGGCGTTGCGGCGGCTCGCCCTTTCCACCTCGGCGGTGCGTTCCCGCACCAGATCCTCCAGGTGTTCCCGGTAGCGCGCCAGTTCCATCTCCGCCGCCTTTTGCTCGGTGATGTCGTGCACGGTGCCGATCATGCGCACCGGCGCGCCGCCCTCGTCCCGGTAGATCTTGCCTTGTTCGTGCACGAGGCGGACCTCCCCGTCCGGCCGCGCCACCCGGTGCTGCACGCTGTAGGGGACGCTGGCGTCGGCCACGCTGGCGTTCACGGCGTCGATGACCCGCTGCCGGTCTTCCGGGTGGATGGCCTCCAGGAAGGCCTGGTAGGTGGCGCCGAAGGACTGGGGCGCCAGGCCGAAGATGCGGAAGATCTCGTCCGTCCAGCGCAGGCTGCCGGTGGCCATGTCCCAGTCCCAGGAGCCGATGTGGGTGATGGCCTCGGCCTGGGCATAGGTCTCCTCGCTGCGCAGCAGCGCTTCCTGGACCTCCTTGCGTTCGGTGATGTCCAGGGTGGTGCCGTGCATGCGCGCGGGACGCCCCGCCGCGTCGCGCACGATGCGGCCCCGCTGTTCCACGGTGCGCACGCCGTCGGGCCGCACCACCCGGTGCTCGATGTGGTAGGGCCGGGTCTCGCCGGGGGTCATGGCGCGCTGCATTTCGGCCTGGACCGCCGCCAGGTCGTCCGGATGCACCGCCTTGAGGAAGCTTTCCACGCCGGCCTCCACCTCCCTCGGGCCATACCCCAGCAGGCGGTATTCCTCGTCGGACCAGGTGGCCTGGCCCGTGACCAGGTCCAGGTTCCAGTTGCCCAGGTGGGCCAGGGCCTGGGCTTCGGCCAGCAGGGCCTCGCTGCGGGTCAGGGCTTCCTGGCTGCTGAGTTGATCCGACACGTCGCGGAACACGCCGAAGAAGCAGGGCCTGTCCTGGATGGTGATCAGGGTGGCGTTCACATCGGCGTGGAAGAGGCTGCCGTCCTTGCGCCGGAAGGGCAGCTGCCGTCTGGGGCTGAACTCGCCCCGTTCCATGGCCTGGAAATGCTCCCGCACCCGGGGCAGCACCTCCGGGGGATGCAGGTCCAGGGGCGACATGCCCACCAGCTCCGCCTCGCTGTAGCCCAGCATGCGGCAGATGGCCGGGTTGGCCATGATGAAGCGCCGGTCTTCGGCGGAGGCCACCAGGATGCCTTCCTGGGCATGGTCGTAGATGGCCCGCAGGGTGGCCTCGGAATCCCGCAGCCGGGCTTCCGTGCGGCGCTGTTCGGTGACGTCCCAGAAAATGCCGCACACGCCGATGACCCGGCCATCGGCGTCCCGGACCGGGGTCTTGGTGGTGTGGATGACGATTTCCCGCCCGTCCCGGACATAGGATTCGTCGAAGGCCTCCACGCGGCCGGATTCCATGACCCGCCGGTCGTCCCGGCGGTATTGCTCCGCCAGTTCCCGGGGGTGGAAGGCGAAGTCGTCCTTGCCCACCACGTCCTCGGGAGCGACCCCCAGGTCCTGGGCATAGCGGCCGTTCACCGCCACGTAGCGGGACTGGAGGTCCTTGTAGAACACCCGCTGGGGGATGTTCTCCACCAGGGCCCGGTAGTGGGCCGCGCCGGTGTCCATGCCGCCCGGGGCGGCGGGATGCGCGCGGGCATCCGGTTTGGTTGTGTCAGCCATGTCCTGTTTCCTCCCCCATCCCCCGGGCCGCCTGCCCCAGCGTCATGTCGATTTCCTCCTGCAGGCGATTCAGGTCCAGCGGTTTTGTCAGATAGGCCCGGAAGCCGGCCTCCAGGCCCCGCCGGATGTCCCCCTCCATGGCGTTGGCGCTGATGGCGATGGCGGGGATCGCGCGGGTGTCCGGATATTCCCGCAAGCGCCCCAGCAGTTCGTAGCCGTCCATGCCGGGCAGGTTGATGTCCAGCAGGATCAGGGCGGGCCGTTGGATGCGGGCCAGTTCCAGGCCTTCCAGAGGGTCGCCGCTGGTGAGCAGGCGCAGGTCCGGGCGACGGGCAAGGGCCTGCTGCACCAGACGCAGGTTGGCGGGGTTGTCCTCCACATACAGCAGCGTATGGATGGGGCCGCCGCCGGTTGCCGCCCGGTCCGGCGGGGCCGCCTGGTCCTCGTCCGGGTCCCCCGGCTGCGGGAGGGGAGGGGATTCCGCCAGTTCCACCCAGAAGGTGCTGCCCCGGCCGGGCCGGCTTTCCATGCCGATATCGCCGCCCATCAGTTCCACCAGCTTCTTGCTGATCACCAGGCCGATGCCGGTGCCCTCGATGTTGCTGCTCTCCCGCCCCAGGCGGTGGAAGGCGGTGAACAGCTCGGCCTGCATGTCCTCCGGGATGCCCAGGCCGGTGTCGCTGACCGACAGACGCACCCGCCCCGGGGTGGGGAAGCCGCATTCGATGCGCACCCGGCCGCCCTGGCGGTTGTATTTGACGGCATTGGAGAGCAGGTTGAGCAGCACCTGCTTGAGGCGCAGGCGGTCCGCCCGCGCCCAGCGGTTTTCGCATTCCCCGATATCCCGCTCCAGGGCGAGTCCCTGGCGTACGGCGCCCGACTCCACCAGGGCGGCGCATTCCCCGATCAGGTCCACGAGGGCCACCGGTTCCATGCTCAGGGAGAGCTTGCCGGATTCGATGCGGGACAGGTCCAGCACCTCGTTGATCAGCGCCAGCAGGTGGCGGCCGGCCTTGAGGATTTCCGCCACGTTGTCCGTCTGCTCGTCCCCCAGGCCCCGGTCCATGTGCAGCAACTGGGCGAAGCCCAGGATGGCGTTCATGGGCGTGCGCAGTTCATGGCTCATGCTGGAGAGGAATTCGCTCTTGGCCCGGCTGGCCACCTGGGCCGTCTCCAGGGCGTGCACCAGTTCCAGTTCCACCGCCTTGCGCTCGCTGATGTCCCGCGCCACGCCCACGAAGCAGCGCCGGCCGCCGCTGGCCATGGTGCTGACCGCCAGGTCCATGGGGAAGGTGGTGCCGTCCTTGCGCCGGCCCGTCACCTCCCGGCCGACGCCGATGATGCTGGCCTTGCCCGTTTCCCGGTGGCGGCGGAGATGGCCGTCGTGGGACAGGGCATCGGGCTCGGGCATGAGCAGCTTGACGTTCTGCCCCATCGCTTCCTCGGGCCGGTAGCCGAATATAGCCTCGGCGGCCGGGTTGAAGGACTCGATGATGCCCTGTTCATCGATGACGATGACGCCGTCCACCATGCTGTCCAGCACCGTGCGCAGGCGGGATTCGCTGGCCTGCAGGGCCAGTTCGGCGCGCACCTGGTCGGTGATGTCCCGGGTCACCACCACCACGTGGGCCACTTCGCCGGAAGGGGCGTGGTAGGGGTAGTAGGTGATGGCGCACACGCGCTCGCCGATGCGGGGCAGGCTGATGCTGGCCCGGATGGAGACCGGATAGCCTTCGTTGAAGCATTGCTCGATGGGGGGGGCGATGGATTCCAGGTACGCCTTTTCGCCCCAGATCTCGGCGAGGGGGGCGCCAATGACTTCGTCCCGCCGCCGGTCCAGCATCACGCACCATTGGTCGTTGACGGCCTCGTAGCGGTGCTCCGGGCTCACCACGGTCATCATCTCGCCCACGGCGTTGACCATGAACTCGTAACGTTCCAGGGCCGCCTCGGCCTCCTTGCGTTCCGTGATGTCCTTGATGACGCCGATGAAATGGGTCAGCCGGCCGATGCCGTCGCGCACGGGGGTGATGACCAGTTCATTCCAGAAGGGGGTGCCGTCCTTGCGGAAATTACGCAGCAGTCCGTGCCCCTCGGTGCCCGTCCGCAAGGCCGCGCGGATGGCCTCCAGGGCCGGCTGGTCCCTTTCCGGCCCCTGCAGGAAACGGCAGTTGCGACCCAGGGCCTCGGCGGCGGCATAGCCGGTGATGCGCTCGAAGGCGGGGTTCACGTAGATCAGGGGCAGGTCGGGCGCCTGGGCATCGGCGATGAGAATGCCCACGGAGCTGGCCTCCATGGCGCGTTTGTGCAAGGCCAGGGTGTCGTCGATCTTGAGCCTGTCGCTCATGTCCCGGGTGGTGATGCACAACAGGTCGCGCCCGTCGAGGTGGGCCGTGCCCTGGGAAACCTCCACGGGAAAGACGTCGCCGTTCCTGCGCCGGTGCCATTGCCGGCCACCGGCAATGGCACCGGCCTGGCCACCGGCCAGGAGGTCCGCGGGCGTCAGGGAGAGGGCTTCCTCGCGGGCATAGCCGTACAGCTCGCACCAGGCGGTGTTGACGTCGGTGAACCGTCCCGCGTCGCCCTCCACCAGGGCGATGGCGTCGCCGCCGCATTCGAACAGCAGCCGGTATCTGGAGGTGGCCTCCATGATCTGCCCGAAGCGGGCGTAGATCAGGTCCGTCATCAGGTAGGCCACCACCAGGGATGTGACGAAGCCCGTCAGCAGGTAATCCCAGGTCACCCGGCCCTGGAGCAGCAGGCTCATGGCCGACACGATGGCCAGGGTCAGCAGGATCGCCGCCAGCTTGAACTGCCAGGGCCGCATGCTGCCCACCAGGGCGCGGAATTGTGCGCTGAAACCGTCCATGCCTGATCAGTGGGGTGGAATGCCTAGGGGATATAACGAAAGCAATATCGGCAGGAAACCACATTTCTTGACCCCGCCGGCCGGCGGGGCGTCGTTCAATGGGCGGCTTCCCAGTTGGCGCCCACGCCCACCTCCGCCTTCAACGGCACCTTCAGTTCCGCCACGCCGCACATCCGCTCCGGCAGGCCGGCGCGGACGGCCTCCAGTTCATCCCGGGGCACCTCCAGCACCAGCTCGTCGTGGACCTGCATGATGAGTTTCGATTTCAGCCCCGTGGTGTCCAGCCAGCCCTGCACGGCGATCATCGCCAGCTTGATGAGGTCCGCCGCCGTGCCCTGCATGGGGGCGTTGATGGCGGCCCGCTCGGCCCCCTGGCGGCGGGGGCCGGAGCGCTGGATCTCCGGCAGGTACAGGCGGCGGCCGAACAGGGTCTCCACATACCCATCCGTGCGGGCCTGCTCCCGGGTGCGGTTCATGTAGTCCAGCACCCCGGGGTAGCGGGCGAAGTAGCGGTCGATGTAGGCCCGGGCCACGCTGCGCTCCACGTTGAGCTGCTGGGCCAGGCCGAACTCCGACATGCCGTAGATGAGGCCGAAGTTCACGGCCTTGGCCATGCGCCGCATGTCGGTGGTGACCTGGTCCAAGGGCACCCTCTGGACCTCGGCGGCGGTGGCGGCGTGGATGTCCCGGTCCTCCCGGAAGGCCTTGAGCAGGCTCTCGTCCCCGGACAGGTGGGCCATGATCCGGAGCTCGATCTGGGAGTAGTCGGCGGAGACGATGACGTGTCCCGGGGGGGCGATGAAGGCCTCCCGGATCTTGCGGCCCTCCGGCGTGCGCACGGGGATGTTCTGCAGGTTGGGGTCGTTGCTGGACAGGCGCCCGGTGACGGCCACGGCTTGGGAGTAGGTGGTGTGCACCCGGCCCGTGGCGGGGTTCACCATGCCCGGCAGCTTGTCGGTGTAGGTGGACTTGAGCTTGGCCAGGGCCCGGTAGTCCAGGATGAGTTTGGGCAGGGGGTGGTCCAGGGCCAGTTCCTGGAGGGCGTCCTCGTTGGTGGAGGGGGCCCCGCCGGGGGTCTTTTTCGTGGGTTTCAGACCCATTTGAGTAAAGAGGATCTCCCCCAGCTGCTTGGGGGAGTTGAGGTTGAAGGGCTGGCCCGCCGCATCAAAGGCCTTCTGTTCGATCTCCAGCATCTCCCGGCCCAGGGTGTCGGAATGGGCCCGCAGCAGGTCGCAGTCCAGCTTCACGCCGGTGCGTTCCATGCGGCACAGGATGGGCAGCAGGGGCATTTCGATGTCTGTATAGACGTGGTTCAGTTTGGCCTCGGCGGCGATGCGGGGCGCCAGGGCCCGGTGCAGGCGCAGGGTGATGTCCGCGTCCTCGGCGGCGTAGGCCGTGGCCCGTTCCACGTCCACCTGGTCGAAGCCGATCTGGGACGCGCCCTTGCCGCACACTTCCTCGTAGCGGATGGTGGTCTCCCCCAGGTGCCGGGCCGCCAGGGTGTCCATGTCGTGGCGCTCGTGGGCCTCCAGCACGTAGGACTGGAGCAGGGTGTCGTGGGCCATGCCTTGCAGGTTGACGCCGTGGTTCATGAACACGTGCCAGTCGTATTTCAGGTTCTGGCCCACCTT
>CAZREY010000158.1:0-6456 GCA_964599015.1 uncultured Thiobacillus sp. | reverse complement strand
CCTCGGCGGCGCCCAGGGCGGCGCCGTGCACGTCGTGGGTGCCCGCCTTGTTGGGGGAGCCCTTGCCGATGATGGTCTTGCACTGCACCAGGGTGGGCTTGTCGGCGGACTGCTTGGCTTTCTGCACGGCGGCTTCCACGGCCTCGAAGCTGTGGCCGTCCACGTTGCGGATCACGTTCCAGCCATAGGCCTCGAAGCGGGCGCACACGTCCTCGGTGAACCAGCCGTCGGTATGGCCGTCGATGGAGATGCCGTTGTCGTCCCAGAAGGCGATGAGCTTGTTCAGGTGCCAGGTGCCGGCCAGGGAGCAGGCCTCGTGGGAGATGCCCTCCATCATGCAGCCGTCGCCCAGGAACACGTAGGTGTGGTGGTTGACGATGTCGTGGCCGGGCTTGTTGAACTCATGCGCCAGCAGTTTCTCCGCCAGGGCCATGCCCACGGCGTTGGTGATGCCCTGGCCGAGGGGGCCGGTGGTGGTCTCCACGCCGGGGGTGTAGCCGTACTCGGGGTGGCCCGGGGTACGGGAATGCAGCTGGCGGAAGCTCTTCAGGTCGTCGGTGGTGACGTCATAGCCCGTGAGGTGCAGCAGGGCGTAGATCAGCATGGAACCGTGGCCGTTGGACAACACGAAGCGGTCCCGGTCCGCCCACTTGGGGTTGGTCGGGTTGTGGCGCATGTGATGGTTCCACACCACTTCGGAGATTTCCGCCATGCCCATGGGGGCGCCGGGGTGGCCGGAATTGGCCTTCTGCACGGCATCCATCGCCAGGGCGCGGATGGCGTTCGCGAGGTCGGTACGTGTAGCCATGTTGTTGTTTCCTCGAAGAAAAAACCGATCTTTTGCCCGATTTGGGCGGAAAGCGTCGATTATCTATGAGGGTCCTGGGCAGAGCAAGGTGACCATAAGGTCTGAATTGGGCATGAAGCCCATGGGGCGCGGCTTGCGGCCTTGACTGGCGCGGGGAGCAGGCGAGGGGCGGGCTTGATTAAAATGTTTTTATATTCGCAAATGCGGTGCTTATGACTGGGCGGTTTGGGCCCCATCGGCCTTGGCATCCAGCACCCAGGTTTTCCATTGCGCCAGCAGTTCGGGCGTCAGGGCCGCCAGGACGGAACGGTTCCAGGGATTCTCGCCGCGGAATTCCTCGCCGTTGATCAGGCAGGAAGCGCCGCCGGCCTCCCGCAGGATGAGGCAGCCGGCCGCGTAGTCCCAGAGCTTCTGCCCGCCGTGCATATAGACATGCATGCGGCCCGCCGCCACATAGCACCAGTCCAGGGTGCTGGCCCCCAGGTTGCGCTGGGAACCGAAGGGGTGTTCGCTGGCGAGCCGGCCACCCAGTCGCCGGTCGATGCGCTTCAGGTCGATGGCGGCCATGCAGCGCTTCAGTTCCGTGGGGGGCTGCTTGAGGGGCAGGCGTTCGCCGTTCATGAAGGCCCCCTGGCCCTCGATGGCATAGAAAGCCTCGTCGGCGCTGGGGTCGTAGACCACCCCCATGACACTCTTGCGGTCGCGGATGAGGGCCACGGAGATGGCGAAGAAGGGCAGGCCGTTGAAGAAGTTGCTGGTCCCGTCGATGGGGTCCACGCACCACAGGCCGTCGCCGCCGATTTCCCAGAGGTCCTGTTGTTCCGCCTCGGTCATCTCCTCCCCCAGAACGGGGTAGGGGGCGATGGCCCTGAGCCGGCGGATGAGGGCGGTCTGGGCCGCCACGTCCGCTTCCGTGAGCAGGCTGCCGTCCACCTTGCGCTCGTGGGCCACCTTCAGATAGCGGGGCATGACCTCATCCCGCCCCACCTCCCGGCAGGCGGCGATGACCAGGTCGAGGGTGGCCTTCAGGTCCGCCACTTGATGGAGCAGCCCATGCTGGGAATCTGGTGGTCCGGGCCCCGCTGGGTCTCGGCCACCTGCTTCATGGCCTCGAACAGGTCCCGGCGCACACCCTCGGGGGCGGTCTCCTTGCGGGACTCGTCCAGACGGCCCCGGTATTGCAGTTCCAGGTCGCGGTTGAAGCCGAAGAAGTCCGGGGTGCACACGGCACCGTAGGCCTTGGCCACCGCCTGGGTCTCGTCCAGCACGTAGGGCATGGGGAAATCCAGTTCCCGGGCAAGGCGCTGCATGTTGTCGAAGGAATCCTCCGGATATTCGGCGGGGTCGTTGGACATGATGGCGATGGCGCCGATGCCCAGGGCCCGGAGGTCGCGCACATCCCGCACGATGCGGTGGATGACCGCCTTCACGTAGGGGCAGTGGTTGCAGATGAACATCACCAGCAGGCCATTGGGGCCCGCCGCGTCCCTGAGGGCATGGGTCTTGCCGTCCACGCCGGGCAAGGCGAAATCCGCCGCCTTCCAGCCGAAATCGCATATTGGGGTTTCCATGCGCACCACCGCAAAACTCCCGCTTGTAGCCAACGCCGCGATAATAGCACCCGAGCAAAATCCACCCGCCTCCTCGAAATGCCCCGTTTCTACTGCCCCGTTCCCCTCCAGGCCGACCGCGTGGTGAGCCTGCCCGACGCGGTGGCGCGCCATGCCGTCGGCGCCCTGCGCCTGCGGGATGGGGACGCGGTGACACTGTTCAACGGCGACGGCCACGAATACCCGGGCATCCTGAGCACGGGAGGGCATGCCTCGGTACGCCTGCTGGCAAGGCTCAGTCCGGAGCGGGAGTCGCCCCTGGAGGTGGTGCTGGCCCAGGGCATCTCCAGCGGCGAGCGCATGGACCTGACGGTGCAGAAGGCCGTGGAGCTGGGCGTGGCCGCCATCCAGCCCCTCACCATGCGACGCACCATCGTGCGCCTCTCCGGCGACAAGGTGGAAAAACGGCGGGCCCACTGGCAGGCGGTGGCGGTCTCGGCCTGCGAGCAGTGCGGGCGCAATAGGGTGCCTCCCGTGGCCGCCATCGCCGATTTCGACGCCTGGCGCAGGAGCCGTGGGGGGGAGGACGGCCTGGGATTGATGCTGGACCCGGAGGCCCGGCTCGGCCTGGGGGACCTGCCCAGGCCCGAGGGCGGAATCACCCTGCTGGCGGGCCCGGAGGGCGGCTTCGATCCGGCGGAGCGGGCCATGGCCCAGGCGGCGGGTTTTTTGGGCGTGCGCCTGGGGCCCCGCGTCCTGCGCACCGAGACGGCGGCCCTGGCCGCCCTGGCCGCCATGCAAATCCTGTGGGGCGACTACAAATAGACAACCGGATGATTGCTTGCGCTTAAGTTTCAGTGCGATTGTCCGTTAAACCTATCGATTTAAAGACTGGAGCAAGACCCATGGCCAAGCTCGGGGAGGCGGAAGCCGATACCTTCGTGCAGTGGTTTCGCGCGGCCGCGCCCTACATCCACAGCTTTCGCGGCAAGACCTTCGTGCTGGCCTTCGGCGGCGATGCCCTGGCCGACGGCGGCTTTTCCAGCCTGATCTACGACTTCAATCTCCTCAACAGCCTGGGGGTCCGTCTGGTGCTGGTGCACGGCGTGCGGCCCCAGGTGGAGGAGCGCCTGGCCGCCCAGGGGGGCGAACCCCAATACGTGGGGGGGCTGCGGGTCACCGACGCGGACACCCTGGAACTGGTGAAGGATGCCGTGGGCTCGGTGCGGGTGGATATCGAGAGCATCCTTTCCGTGGGCCTGCCCAACACCCCCATGGCCGGCGCCGAGATCCGGGTGGCCTCGGGCAATTTCGTCACCGCCCGGCCCGTGGGAGTGGTGGACGGGGTGGACCTGCAATTCACCGGCGAGGTGCGCAGGATCGCGGACGCCGCCATCAATGCCCGCCTGGCGGCGGGGGAGATCGTGCTGCTTTCCCCCCTGGGTTATTCCCCCACGGGGGAGGTGTTCAACCTGGCGCTGGAGGAGGTGGCCACCGCCGCCGCCGTGGCCCTCAAGGCGGACAAGCTCATCTTCCTGCTGGACCGGGGCGACTGCCGGGACGCCAAGGGGCATCTCATCAACCAGCTCACCGTGGCCGCCGCCCAGCGCATGCTCAAGGCCCTGCCCGATGGCGACCTGAAGCTCTACCTGCCCCATGCAATCCGCGCCTGCCGCAACGGCGTGCGGCGCGCCCATATGGTGGAGCGGGTGCGGGACGGCGCCCTGCTCATGGAACTGTTCACCCACGAGGGCGTGGGCACCATGGTGTCCCGGGAAGCCGTGGAAAACGTGCGCCCCGCCAAGATCGAGGACGTGGGCGGCATCCTGTCCATCATCGAACCCCTGGAGCACGAAGGGGTGCTGGTGCGCCGTTCCCGGGAGCGGCTGGAACAGGAAGTGGAGCAGTTCTTCGTGGATGAACTGGACGGCCGCATCGTGGGCTGCGTGGCCCTCTATCCCTTCGCCGAGACCCAGGCGGCGGAGATGGCCTGCCTGGCCGTGAACCCGGATTTCCGCCGCGCGGGGCGGGGTGATGCCCTCCTGGCGGCGGTGGAGGAGGCCGCCCTGGAGCAGGGGCTGAACCAGATCTTCGTGCTGACCACCCGCACGGCCCACTGGTTCATCGAACGGGGCTTCAGGCTGGCCACGCCGGACGACCTGCCCACGCCCCGCAAGGCGCTTTACAACTGGCAGCGGCGCTCCAAGGTATTGGTGAAATCGCTGGCGGAGGAATAGATGGCCAGGGTGCTCATCCTTCTCTTGCTGTGGCTGCAGGCGGGGCTGGTCCACGCCGTCTTCGTCATCGGCGTGCCCCCCATTTACAGCATGCGGACCCTGGCGGCGCGCTTCGAACCCCTGCGCGCCCACCTGGAAACCCGACTGGGGCTGCCGGTCTACCTGGAAAGCGCCCCGGGGTTCGCCGAATACCATGCCCGCACCCAGCGCGGCGAATTCGATCTGACCATCACCCCGGCCCATTTCGCCCGCCTGGCGCAGAAAGACCGGGGATTCCAGCCTGTCGTCCAGTTCCAGCCGGACAATGACGCGCTGCTGATTTACAGCGTGGACCGTCCCCTGACCCATCCGGGGTTGATGAAAGGCCAGCAACTGGCGGTCATCGATGCCCTGGCCATGACCGTGACCGCCACGGTGCATTATCTGGATGAACAGGGCCTGGAGTCAGGCCGCGATTATCGCGTGGTGGTATACCGGAACCATGCCAGCGTGGGCCAGGCCTTGACGAGCGGCCTGGCCATGGCCGGAGTGACCACCACCCACGGCCTCAAGCAGATGCCCGAGCGGACCCGGAGCAGATTGAAGGTCTACGCCCACATCGCGGATATCCCAGCCTTCGTGATGCTGGCCAAGCCGGCCATGTCCCGGGTGGAGGTGGAACACCTGCGAGACGCGGTGCTGGGGTTTGTCCGCGGCCAGGCCGGCCGGGCCTTTTTGAAGGACATCGCCTTCGCGGACCTGGTGCCGGCGGATGAGCGGCTGATGAAACGCGCGGATGCTTATCTGAAGGAGACGCGAAAAGGGCTCGGTCAGTGAAACCGGGCCTGTCCTGGTGGCTGCCCCGCTGGCCTCTCTGGGGCAGGCTCACCCTGGCCGGCATCCTGGTGGGGGCCGCCATGCTGACGGCCCTGCTGACCTGGATCATCGCCCAGGCGGAAAGCGAATTGCAGCGCCGCTCCGCGCAACAGGCGGAGACCCTGGTTCCCCTCCTGAACGCCGCCCTGAGCGGTTCCCTGATGCAGCGGGACTACGCGGAATTGCAATCCATCCTGGACGAGGCCCGCGGCGCCCGGCACTTTGCCTATCTGGTGCTGCTGGACAGGAGCGGGAAACGGGTGGCCGGCTCCGGCCTGGCGCCGAACCAGCCGCTGCCCGAACTCAACGAGACCTTCGGCGATGACGCCATCGACCACGTCCACGACACGGCCATGGAAATCCGGCTGGTGGGCACGAGCTATGGCCGTCTGCACTACGGCATCGATACGACCTACCTGGCCGAGACCCGGGAACGCCTCACCCGGACCGGCCTGCTGGTGGGCCTGGGCGTGATGGGCATGACCATTCCCCTCTTCGCGCTGCTGGGTTACGGCCTCACCCGGCGCCTGGCCCAGCTGACCGATGCCAGCCACGCCCTGGCCGACGGGGATTTCAAGGCGGACCTGCCGGCATCGGGGCCGGATGAAGTGGGGCAGCTGGCCCAAGCCTTCCGGGCCATGTCCCGGCAGCTGCTGGCGCGCCTGTCCGAGCTGCGGGACAGCGAGCAGCGTTTCTACGCCATCGCCAACTACACCTATGACCTGGAGTTGTGGATCGATCCGGCGGCCCAGATCATCTGGGTCAACCCGTCCGTCCAGCGCAGGACCGGCTACAGCCCGGAAGAGTGCCTGGAGATGTCCCTGTTTCCCATCTGCCTGGTGGCGGAACCCGACCGGGCCGTGGCGGAAAAGCGCTTCGGCGAGGCCCTGCGCGGATCCACCGGCGAGGGCTACCAGTTCCGCATGGTGCGCAAGGATGGCAGCCAGTTCTGGGCCGCCGCGAACTGGCACCCCATTTTCAACCGCGAAAACCAGTTCCTGGGGGT
>CAZREY010000157.1:3540-6460 GCA_964599015.1 uncultured Thiobacillus sp. | reverse complement strand
CCGCCCGCTACGAAGCCTTCGGCGCCGCCGGCCAGGCCAGCAAGATCACCAAGGTCTACAGCCTGGAAGAGATGCAGAAGCGCTACGACAAGGGCGAGCTGGATCCCAAGGTCAACTGATCCGACGCGGTAAAATCCCAGGGCGGTTTGGGGCATCCCAAACCGCCCTTTTCATTTCCGGACCCATCATGCCCGACGCCCTCTACGAATCCAGCATCAAGTCCCTGCCCCTCATCCATCGGGGCAAGGTGCGCGACATCTATGCCATCGACGACCAGCGCATGCTCATCGTCACCACCGACCGTCTTTCCGCCTTCGACGTGGTCCTGCCCACCCCCATCCCGGGCAAGGGCAAGGTCCTCACCGCCGTGGCGGATTTCTGGTTCCACAAGCTCGCGCACATCATCCCCAACCAGCTTACGGACGACCGCCCCGAGGACGTGGTGGCGCCGGAGGAGCGGGAACAGGTGGCTGGACGCGCCATCGTGGTGAAGCGTCTCAAGGCCCTGCCGGTGGAGGCCATCGTGCGGGGCTACCTGGTGGGTTCCGGCTGGGCGGATTACAAACAGACAGGCCAGATTTGCGGACATATCCTGCCGGACCGCATGCAATTGGCCGACCGTCTGCCCGAACCTATTTTCACGCCCTCCACCAAGGCCGCCGTGGGGGAGCACGACGAGAACATCGATTTCGAGCGCTGCCAGGCCCTGCTGGGCAAGGACATGGCCGCCCGGGTACGGGATGCCGCCATCGCCCTCTACAAGGCGGCGGCGGAGTACGCCCTCACCCGGGGCATCATCATCGCCGACACCAAGTTCGAATTCGGCCTGGATGAAGACGGTACCCTCACCCTCATCGACGAGGTCCTCACCCCGGACTCCTCCCGCTTCTGGCCCCTGGACCAATACAGGGTGGGCAGCAACCCGCCCAGCTTCGACAAGCAGTACGTGCGGGACTGGCTCAGCAATTCCGGATGGAACAAAAAGTCTCCCGGACCTGAGCTGCCTCCAGACGTGGTGGCCATGACGGCGGAGAAATATGCCGAGGCCCTGCGTCGCCTGACTACATAAATCCGGGAACCATTCCCCGCCTCGCCTATACTCACCCCCGGGAGTCGGCCAGACAGCCGCCGTGCCTTGGCACGGAGGAAAGTCCGGGCTCCATAGGGCAGGGTGCCAGGTAACGCCTGGGCGCTATAAGTCGGGACTTCGTCCCGGCCCAAGGCGACGGAAAGTGCAACAGAAACATACCGCCGATGGCCCGGACTTTGACGTCGCAAGACGGCAAAGTCCCTCCTTCCAGAGGGTGGGGCGAAAGCGCCATGCTGGGTGGAGCGGGTCACGCACGCAAGTGCGTGGCCAGTCCCCGCAAGGGGACGGGCACAGGTAAGGGTGAAATCGTGCGGTAAGAGCGCACGGCCACGCTGGTAACAGTCGCGGCGGGCAAACCCCACCCGGAGCAAGGCCAAATAGGCAGACGCGTTCTTGGAACACTGGCGGCCCGCCAGAGTCTGCGGGTAGGCTGCTTGAGGCGGTGAGCGATCACCGTCCCAGATGAATGGCTGTCCACGACAGAACCCGGCTTATCGGCCGGCTCCCTTTCTTCCCATTCCTGTGCCCTTACTCGTGCCCGTGCCCGGGCCCAACCCAGCGTCCCACTTCGACCCACAACTTAAAGTTGTGCTTTAAGTAACCGCGCTACCACCCCATTCTAATTGGGTATTTTTAAAAACAGGCGTGTCTTCGTAAGTCCTTGAACCCATTGAAATTTTTCCCGTTTTTGGCTTGACCGTGGGAAATAGTGTTCATATAGTGGGAGGAAGTGGGAGATCGTGTGGCCTGGTGTTTGGCCGTGGATCAATAAAAGGATGACTGGAGACATGTTCAGAGGCTCGACGCAGCTGGCTTTGGACGGGAAAGGGCGCTTGTCCATCCCCGCCAAATACCGCGAGCGCCTGATGGCGCGCTGCGGCGGTCACCTCATGCTGACGGCGGACCCCACCAATGGTTGTCTGCTGCTCTATCCCTATCCCGAATGGGAAATCGTCGAACGCCAGATCAACGCCCTGCCCGGCATGGACCCGGTGAGTCGCCAGTTGAAGATGCTGGTGGTGGGTTCCGCCGAGGAACTGGACATGGATTCCGCCGGCCGCATCCTGGTGTCGCCCATGCTGCGCAAGTACGCCAAGCTGGACAAAGACGTGGTGCTGGTGGGGCAGGACAAGAAATTTGCATTGTGGAGCGAGCCCGCCTGGCAGGCCTTGTTCGAACAGGCTGCCCAGTTGCCGGAGATGCTCAACGACGCCGCGCGGAACGGCAGCCTGCCAGAGGAGCTCAAGGGCTTCTCGCTGTGAGCAGGGAGGAAGGCCACATCACCGTCCTGCTGGGCGAGGCGGTGGCGGCATTGAACATACGGCCGGAGGGTGTCTACGTGGATGCCACCTTCGGACGGGGCGGCCACAGCCGGGCCATCCTGGCACGACTGGGGCCCACTGGCCGCCTCATCGCGCTGGATCGGGACCCGGCGGCGGTGGCGGCGGGAGAGGCATGGAGCGACAGGCGCTTCAACCTGGTCCATACGGCCTTTTCCGGCCTGGGCGAGGCGGTGCGGCGGCAAGGTGTGGATCAGGTGGACGGCGTGCTGTTCGACCTGGGGGTGTCCAGCCCACAACTGGACGAAGCGGCGCGGGGTTTCAGCTTCAGGTTCGACGCCCCGCTGGACATGCGCATGGACACGACCCGGGGCCTGACGGCGGCCCAGTGGCTGAACCAGGCGGCGGAAGAGGAGATTGCGCGGGTTGTCCGGGACTATGGCGAAGAGCGGTTTGCTCGGCAGGTTGCGCGGGCGGTTGTTGCGGAACGCGCGCGCGCGCCGCTCACGAGCACGCGCCAGCTTGCCGTGCTCGTCGCCGGCGCGGTCCG
>CAZREY010000157.1:0-3530 GCA_964599015.1 uncultured Thiobacillus sp. | reverse complement strand
GGCCGAAACGCCCATTGCGACGACCCGCCAACTCGCGATGCTGGCGGCCGGGGCCGTGCGTACCCGGGAGCGGGGCCAGGACCCCGCGACCCGCACCTTTCAGGCTGTGCGGATTTTCATTAACCGCGAGCTTGAAGAAGTTGAAGCGGCACTCCCGCAAACGGTGGAGTTGTTGAAGCCGGGCGGGCGATTGGTGGTGATCAGTTTTCATTCTTTGGAAGACCGGATGGTGAAGCGGTTCATGCGCAGCGAAGCGGAAGGGGAGCAGGTGCCGCCCGAGATCCCCCTGACCGCCGCCGCCCTGCGTCCGGGCCGCCTGCGCCTGGTGGGCAAGGCCGTTCGTCCCGGTGAAGAGGAATCGAGAGCCAACCCCCGCGCCCGTAGCGCCACCATGCGTGTGGCCGAGAGAACGGAGGCGCCATGGTCAAGCTGAACCTGCTCCTGACCCTGGTGCTGCTGGTCTGCGCCCTTGCCGTCGTCTCAGCGCGCCATCAGGCGCGCAAATTGTTTGTGGAACTCCAGGCCGAGCAAGCCCGCGCCCGGGACCTGGACATCGAATGGGGACGCCTGCAGCTGGAGATCTCCACCTGGCTCATGCACAACCGGGTGGAAGAGGTGGCCCGCACCCGCCTGCGCATGGCGGTACCGGATCCCCGCCGGGTCTACGTCCTGCGAGGGGCCAAGCCATGAAGCCCCGCCGCGCCCACCATGCCCACGCCCATGACCATCCGCTATTGCGCCTGGACTTGCAGCGCTGGCGCCAGCGCCTGACCCTGACCCTGCTGTTCGCGGGTTTCGCCGCCCTCTCGGCCCGGGCCGTCTATCTCCAGGCCTGGCATGACGAGTTCCTCACCGAGGAAGGCGACAAGCGCATGCAACGTGTGATCCCCATCCCCGCCTACCGGGGCATGATCACCGACCGGCGGGGCGAACCCCTGGCGGTAAGCACGCCGGTGGAATCCCTGTGGGCCAACCCCCGGGAGGCCGATCCGACCCCCCAGCAGATCCAGGCCCTGGCCAATGTCCTGGAAAAGAACCCGGACCAGATCCGCCGGCTCCTGACCGACAAGAGCCGGGCCTTCGTCTACATCGACCGCCTGGTGGAACCCCACAAGGCCCAGCAGGCCAAGGCCCTGGACATCACCGGCCTGTACGCCAAGCCGGAATACCGCCGTTACTATCCCGCCGGCGAGGTCACCGCCCATGTCCTGGGCATCACCAATATCGAGGACCAGGGCCAGGAAGGCCTGGAACTGGCCTACCAGACCTGGCTCACCGGCGACCCGGGGGCGGAACGGGTCATCAAGGACCGGCGCGGCAACGCCGTGGAGAGCCTGGAGCGGCTGAAGGCCCCTAAACCCGGCCGGGACCTGGTGCTGTCCCTCAACCAGCATATCCAGTACCTGGCCTACCGCGAGCTGGCGGACGCGGTCATTCGCCACAAGGCCCGGGCCGGCGCGGTGGTGGTGCTGGATGCACGCACAGGCGAGATCCTGGCCCTGGCCAACACCCCCAGCTTCAACCCCAACAGCCGCTCCACCTTCTCGCCGGAGCGCCTGCGCAACCGGGCCGTCACCGACGTGTTCGAGCCGGGCTCCACCATGAAGCCCCTGCTGGTGGCCGCCGCCCTGGAAGCCGGGGTGGTGAAGCCCCAGACGGTGATCGATACCGGCCCCGGCTGGTTCCAGATCGGCGACAAGCGGGTGTCCGACGTCCATGCCAAGGGCATCATGACCGTGGCCCAGGCCCTCCAGGTGTCCAGCAACGTGGCGGTGGCCAAGATCGCCCTGGAGATGCGGGGCGAGGACTACTGGCATTTGCTCACCCGGGCCGGCCTGGGGGCCCCGCCCAAGTCCGGCCTGCCTGGCGAGGTCGGCGGACGCCTGCGGCCCTATGCCACCTGGCGCCCCATCGAGAAGGCCACCATGGCCTATGGCCACGGCCTCTCCGTCAGCCTGCTGCAACTGGCCCACACCTACACCGCCTTCGCCAATGACGGCGTCATGCCCCAGCTCACCGCCCTGCGCCGTGAAGGCCAGGCCATCGGCAACCGGGTCATGAATGCGGAAACAGCCCGGTCCGTACTGTCCATGCTGGAATCCGTCACCCAGGACGGCGGCACCGCGCCCCAGGCCCGGGTGGTGGGCTACCGGGTGGCAGGCAAGACCGGCACGGCCCACAAGCTCATCGGCGGCACCTATGCGCCGGACAAGTACATCAGTTCCTTCGTGGGTCTGGCCCCCGCCTCCGACCCTCGCCTGGTGGTGGCGGTGATGGTGGACGAGCCCAACGGCCGGGACTACTACGGCGGCCTGGTGGCCGCCCCCGTGTTCTCCCGGGTCATGGCCGGCGCCCTGCGCTTCATGGCCGTGCCCCCGGACGCCCCCTTCGACCAGCACAGCGCCCCGCCGGGCGCCGCGCCCGTGGTGCCGGAGGCGGTATGAACATGGAACGAGCGGCGAGTGGCGAGTGGCAAGTGGCGGAGCTGGCGGATGAACTGCGCCGTCTGGCCCCCGCCGCCCGGGGCATGACCGCCGACAGCCGGCAAGTACAACGGGGCGATGTCTTCCTGGCCTATCCCGGCGGCGTGCATGACGGCCGCAGCCACATCGCCCATGCCCTCCACGCCGGCGCCGCCGCCGTGGCCTGGGAGCCCGAGGGCTTCGCCTGGGACCCGGCCTGGCAGGTCTCCCACCTGCCTGTTGCCGGCCTCAAGGCCCGGGCCGCCGGCCTGGCCGCCGCCTGGCATGGCCATCCCTCCGAGGCCCTGTGGATGACCGGCGTCACCGGCACCAACGGCAAGACCTCCGTCTCCCACTGGCTGGCCCAGGCCTTCACCCACCTGGGTCGCAGGACCGCCGCCGTGGGCACCCTGGGCAACGGGTTCCCGGGCGAGATGACGGCGGCCACCCATACCACCCCGGACGCCGTCTCCCTCCAGGGCCTGCTGGCCCGGTACCGGGATGGAGGCGCCGCCGGCGTGGCCATGGAAGTCTCCTCCCATGGCCTGGATCAGGGCCGGGTGGC
Organism: uncultured Thiobacillus sp.; assembly: GCA_964599015.1. Classification (GTDB taxonomy): domain Bacteria; phylum Pseudomonadota; class Gammaproteobacteria; order Burkholderiales; family Thiobacillaceae; genus PFJX01. The sequence continues at coordinate 503 of CAZREY010000157.1, read as the reverse complement.
GGAGGTGGTCTTCGACGTGGCCGTGCTCACCAACCTGTCCCGCGACCATCTCGACTTCCACCCCACCATGGCTGACTACTTCGCGGCCAAGGCCGTGCTGTTCGACCCTGCATCGCCGCTGCGTGCGCGCCGCGTCGTGGTATGTGTCGACGACGACGCCGGGCGCGCGATGGCTGAGCTGGCCGGCGACGCGATCACCGTCAGGAATCAACCTGCCGGGTCGCTACAACGTAGCGAACTGCCTAGTGGCGCTGGCCCTGCTGGACGCGGTCGGCGTGTCGCCGGAGCAGGCGGCGCCGGGCCTGCTCGACACCCGGGTGCCCGGGCGCATGGAACAGGTCGACCGCGGGCAGGATTTCCTGGCGTTGGTCGACTACGCCCACAAGCCCGGCGCGCTGCGGGCGGTGCTGTCCACCCTCAAGAGCCCGGGCGGCCGGCTGGCGGTGGTGTTCGGCGCCGGCGGCGAGCGCGATCCGGGCAAGCGGGCGCCGATGGGCGAGATC
>CAZREY010000156.1:0-6489 GCA_964599015.1 uncultured Thiobacillus sp. | reverse complement strand
GAATGGGAAACCATCGACAGCGACCAGATCGACGACATCATGGCCGGCCGGGAGCCCCGGCCGCCCAAGCCGGTGAGCCCGCCCACCACCACCTCCGGCAACAGCACCCCCAGCGCCCCGGCCCCCACGGCCACGCCCGCACAAGAAGCCTGATATCGGGAATGGGGGGCAGGGAGTAGGGAGTGGGAAAGCCCCACTTCCCGCTTCCCACTTCCCACTTCCCACTCTCCAGCCCCATGTTCCGCTGCGGCCGTTTTTCCTTTGCCCTGGACCGCCCCCTGGTCATGGGCATCGTCAATGTCACCCCGGATTCCTTTTCCGATGGCGGGTCTTTCCTCGATCCCCGCCAAGCCATCGAACATGGCCTGCGCCTGAAGGAGGCGGGCGCGGACCTGCTGGACATCGGCGGCGAATCCACCCGGCCGGGGGCCCAGCCGGTATCCGCGCAGGCGGAACTGGACCGGGTGCTGCCCGTGCTGGATGGCTTGCGTGATTGCGGCGCGGCCCTGTCCGTGGACACCATGAAACCGGAGGTGATGGCCGCGGTCCTGGCGGCCGGGGCGGACATGGTGAACGACGTGAAGGCCCTGGAGGCAACCGGTGCCCTGGAGGCCCTGGCGGCCGGTTCCTGGGGCATCTGCCTCATGCACATGCGGGGTGCGCCGCGTACCATGCAGGACCATCCCCAATACCGCGACGTGGTGGCGGAGGTGAAGGACTACCTGGGCGAGCGCCTGGACGCCTGTGTCCGGGCAGGCATCGATCCCGCCCGCATCGTCATCGATCCCGGTTTCGGCTTCGGCAAGACCCTGGAGCACAACGTCGCCCTGTTCAAGAAAATCCGCGACCTGGCCGATATGGCCCCGGTATTGGTGGGGGTGTCGCGCAAGTCCATGATCGGCCTGATCACGGGCCAACCCGTGCAGGAACGCCTGGCGGGCAGCGTGGCGGCGGCCATGCTGGCGGCCATGGGAGGCGCCGCCATCCTGCGGGTGCATGACGTCCGGCCGACGGTGGATGCATTGAAGGTGTTGCAAGCAATGGGAGCGCAACAATGAGCAGAAGGTTTTTTGGTACGGACGGTGTACGGGGGCGCGTGGGCGAGGACCCCATCACCCCGGGCATGGTGATGCGCCTGGGCCATGCCGCCGGCCGCGTGCTGGCCACGGCGGGACACGACGCCCTGCACGGGGAGCGCCCAACCGTGCTCATCGGCAAGGACACCCGGGTGTCCGGCTACATGCTGGAATCGGCCCTGGAGGCGGGGCTCACGGCGGCCGGGGTGGACGTGCGCCTCACCGGTCCCATGCCCACGCCGGGAGTGGCCTACCTGACCCGGGCCCTGCGCCTCCAGGCCGGGGTGGTCATCTCCGCATCCCACAACCCCTTCGAGGACAACGGCATCAAGTTCTTCTCCGCCCAGGGCACCAAGCTGCCGGACGAGGTGGAACTGGCCATCGAGGCGGCCATGGAGTCACCCATCAAGACCGCTTCCTCCAAGGGTCTGGGCCGGGTGAAGCGGGTGGACGACGCCGCCGGCCGCTACATCGAGTTCTGCAAGAGCACCTTCCCCAACGACCTGGACCTGCGGGGCATGCGCGTCGTGGTGGATTGCGCCAACGGCGCGGCCTATCACATCGCACCCCACGTGTTCCACGAACTGGGGGCGGACGTCATTGCCATCGCCAACGAGCCGGACGGACTCAACATCAACAAGCTCTGCGGCGCCACCCATACCGAAACCCTGAGCCGGGCCGTTCGCCAGCACCGGGCCGACGTGGGCGTGGCCCTGGACGGGGACGGCGACCGCCTCATGATGGCGGATGGCGCCGGCACGGTCATGGACGGCGACAAGCTTCTGTACGCCATCGCCCGCCACCGCAAGGAGACCGGAGAGCTGAAGGGCGGCGTGGTGGGCACCCTCATGACCAACCTTGGCACGGAACTGGCCTTGAAGAAGCTGGGCTGCGGCTTTCGCCGGGCCAAGGTGGGGGACCGCTACGTGCTGGAAGTGCTCCAGGAGGAGGGCTGGCAGGTGGGTGGGGAGAGTTCTGGCCACATCCTCTGCCTGGACAAGCACACCACGGGGGACGGCATCGTGTCCGCCCTCCAGGTCCTGGCCGCCCTGCGAAGTTCCGGCCACTCCCTGGCGGACTACACCCGGGACTGTCCGGTATTTCCCCAGGTGCTGATCAACGTGCGAGTGGCCAAGGGGTTCAAGCTGAACGGACAGGAACCCGTGGCCCAGGCCGTGGCCGCCGTGGAAACCGAACTGGGGGACGCCGGCCGCGTGGTGCTGCGTCCTTCGGGCACCGAGCCCCTCATCCGGGTCATGGTGGAGGGCCGCGACGAACTCCAGGTCCGCCGCTGCGCCGAGCGGATCGCAGAGGCCGTGAAGGGGGCGGCCGGGGTTTGAGCTTTATTTCAGGAAGTGCCGGGCGTAGACCGGGTTCAAACGGCTCATGGGCAGCAGGATGAACAGGTCGGCGGTGTTGAAGTCCGGGTCCCAGGCCGGGGCGCCGCCCACATAGGCCCCCAGCCGCAGGTAGCCCTTCACCAGGGGCGGCACGCTGGGAGCGGGGGTGGCATCCAGTTCCTCCAGGGGCAGAGGGCAGCGGGGGAAAACCCGCCATTCCACGGGGGACAGGTGCTTTTCCCGCACGGCATGCCAGATGCCGGCGGCATTGTGGCCGCCATCCTGCATGCCAATGCTGGCGCAGCCGATCAGGTAGTCATAGCCGCTCTTCATCATGAACTCCGCCAGCCCGGCCCACAGGTGGGTGATGACGCCGCCGCTGCGGTAGTCCGCGTGCACGCAGGAGCGGCCCACCTCCACCATGCGGCTCTTCAGGTGCTGGAGCCGGGTCAGGTCGAATTCGCTTTCGGAGTAGTAGCTGCCCACCCGCTTGGCGGCGCCATGGGTCAGGATGCGATAGGTGCCCACCACCTCCTCGGTATCCGGGTCCCGCACCAGCAGGTGTTCGCAAAAGGGGTCGTACAGATCGATGTCCAGGCCGGATTCCGGGCTGCTCAGGCGGGCGCCCAGTTCCTCGGCGAAGACCTTCCAGCGCAGGCGCTGGGCCTCCCGCACTTCGTCTTCATGGCGGGCCATGGATACATGGAAAGCTTTCTTCAACCGCTCCTTGGCGGCGACGCGTTGCTGCAACATGTCCGGATTCTCCTTTTGCATAATGGGCGCAAAGGTAGAAACCCGGGGTTACCTCCCCGTGACGGTCTGATGAAGAAAAGGTGACAGTGATGAAGGCTGTGTAAGGGAGGGTGAAAGCGGGGGTTCACGAAGCTGTAATATTTCACCGCTAGGATTCGCCCCGTTCTCAACCCGACACCCGTAACGGAGCACACTCATGATCGCCAAGCGTTCCATGTTCAAACTCGCCGGCCTGGCCGCCGCCCTGTCCCTGAGCTTCTCGGCCCTGGCCGCCGACATCACCGGCGCCGGCGCCACCTTCCCCTACGCCGTCTACACCAAGTGGGCCGAGGCCTACAAGGGCGCCACCGGCAACCAGGTGAACTACCAGGGCATCGGTTCCTCCGGCGGCATCAAGCAGATCAAGGCCAAGACCGTGGACTTCGGCGGCACCGACGCGCCCCTGAAGGAAGAGGAACTGGATGCCATGAAGATGGTGCAGGTGCCCACCGTCATGGGCGGCGTGACCATCGTCGTCAACCTGCCCGGCATCAAGTCCGGCGACATCAAGCTGGACGGGGCCACCGCCGCCGACCTCTTCCGCGGCGCCATCAAGAAGTGGAATGATCCCGCCATCGCCAAGCTGAACCCCGGCGTCAAGCTGCCCGACCTGGCCGTCACCGTGGCCCACCGTTCCGACGGCTCCGGCACCACCTTCGCCTTCAGCCACTACCTGGCCAAGCAGTCCATGACCTTCAAGCGCGATGTGGGCGCCGGCACCACCGTCAACTGGCCCGTCAACGGCGTGGGCGGCAAGGGCAACCCGGGCGTGGCCGCCAACGTGCAGAAGATCGCCGGCGCCATCGGCTACGTGGACATCGCCGACGCCATGAAGAACAACATGACCTTCGTGGCCCTGAAGAACAAGGCCGGCAACTATATCGTCCCCAACCAGGACGCCGTGGCCGACGCCGCCGCCGGCGCCAACTTCAAGGTCAAGGGCATGGCTCCCGACCTGCTGGATCAGACCCACAAGAACGCCTGGCCCATCACTTCCGCCACCTACATCCTGGCCTATGAAAAAGGCGTCGACGCCGCCAAGCAGAAAGGCGTGGTGGACTTCTTCACCTGGTCCCTGAACAACGGCCAGAAGATGGCCGAGGAGCTGGGCTTCGTGCCCCTGCCCCCCAGCGTGGTGAAGATGGTCGAAGCCGAGATGAAGAACATCAAGTAATTCCTTGATGGGCCGGTTTGGGCGCGGATACCATTCCGCGCCCAAACTTTCTCCGCAAGCCCCATTACAGTCCGATGGGGCTTCCGAAGAATGCGCAATTGAACCAGGACAGATCCGAATGAGCGAAGTGACGACACCCGTAGACGTGCACGCCGCGCAGGTCAAGAAATTCAAGCTGCAGGATCTGCTGTTCCACCAGGTCACCCTGGTGTTCGCCTTCATCGTGCTGGCCGCCCTGGCCGGCATCCTGATTTCCCTGGCCATCGAGGCCCTGCCGGTGCTGAAGGAGTTCGGTCCTTCTTTTCTTTGGACCAATGTGTGGAACGTGCCGGAGGACCAGTACGGCGCCCTCTCCGCCATCTACGGCACCGTGGTGACCTCCATCATCGCCCTGGTCATCGCCGTGCCCGTGAGCTTCGGCATCGCCCTGTTCCTCACCGAAACCTGCCCGGTCTGGCTGCGCCGCCCCCTGGGCACCGCCATCGAACTGCTGGCGGGCGTGCCCTCCATCATCTACGGCATCTGGGGCCTGTTCGTGTTCGCGCCCCTGTTCGCGGAACATGTGCAGCCCCACCTGCAGACCGCCCTGGGCGATGTGCCCGTGATCGGCGGCTGGTTCGCCGGCCCCCCCATCGGCATCGGCATCCTCACCGCCGGCATCGTGCTGTCCCTGATGGTGATCCCCTTCGTGGCCTCGGTGATGCGGGACGTGTTCGAAACCGTGCCGCCGCCCCTGAAGGAATCCGCCTACGGGGTGGGCTGCACCACCTGGGAAGTGGTCGTCAACGTGGTGTTGCCCTACACCCGGGTAGGCGTCATCGGCGGCATCATGCTGGGCCTGGGCCGGGCCCTGGGGGAGACCATGGCGGTCACCTTCGTCATCGGCAACGCCAACCGCATCGTCGGTAGCCTGTTCGCCCCGGGCACCTCCATCGCCTCCACCCTGGCCAACGAATTCGGCGAGGCCGATCCCGGGCTGCATATTTCCGCCTTGTTCGCCCTGGGCCTGGTGTTGTTCATCATCACCTTCATCGTGCTGGCCATTTCCCAGTGGCTGATCAGGCGCGGTGTGGCCAAGCAAGGCAAGTGAGCGGAGGCATCGAACCATGAACCTGTATTCCCGCCGCATCTGGACCAACCGCCTGGGCATCGCCCTGTCCATGGTGGCCATGTCCTTCGGCCTGGCGGCGCTGATGTGGATCCTCTGGACCCTGTTCTACAACGGCTTCGCCGCCCTCTCCTGGGACTTCTTCACCTCGGATACCCCGGCGCCAGGCTCCGAGGGAGGCGGCCTGCGCAACGCCATCGTCGGCAGCCTGATGATCGTGGTGGTGACCACCCTGGTGTCGACCCCCATCGGCATCCTGGCGGGCATCTACCTGGCCGAGTTCGGCACCCGGTCCAAGTTCGCCGCCGCCACCCGCTTCGTCACCGACATCATGCTGTCGGCCCCCTCCATCGTCATCGGCCTGTTCGTCTACGCCCTGATGGTGGCCACCCTGGGGGGGTTCTCCGGCTGGGCGGGTTCCGTGGCCCTGTCCCTCATCGCCATCCCGGTGGTGGTGCGCACCACGGAAAACATGCTGCTGCTGGTGCCCACCAGCTTGCGGGAGGCGGCTTTCGCCGTGGGGGCGCCCCGCTGGCAGGTGTCGCTGAAGGTGACCCTGCGGGCGGTGAAGGCCGGCGTGGTCACCGGCATCCTGCTGGCCATCGCCCGGGTCACCGGCGAGACCGCGCCGCTGCTGTTCACCGCCCTCAACAACCAGTTCTTCAGCGCCGACATGTCCCAGCCCATGGGCAACCTGCCGGTGGTGATCTTCCAGTTCGCCATGAGCCCCTATGACAACTGGGTCAGCCTGGCCTGGGGTGGCGCCCTGCTCATCGCCCTGTTCGTGCTGGGAGTGAACATCCTGGCCCGCGTGCTGTTCCGCAAGAAATCCTCAGACTGATGCCGGAGTCCTCCATGTCCGCCCACCCTCATTTTGCCGAAGGCGAAGAAGCCGTCCTGTCCATCCGCGACCTGAACTTTTTCTACGGCGACTTCCAGGGGCTGAAGAACGTGTCCATGGATATCGCCAAGAACCAGGTCACGGCCTTCATTGGCCCG
>CAZREY010000155.1:0-6511 GCA_964599015.1 uncultured Thiobacillus sp. | reverse complement strand
GGGCCAGCAGTACACCACGTCGGCGACCAACAATGGAATCATCGAGGACATGACAATTACGTCGACGAAAAGATAGCGGTGAAGCGGGTTTCCGAGATCAGGTGAGACAGCCCCAACGTAGCGCGGATGGGAACGCAGGCGCTTGTCCATATCTTCCGCGACATAAGCGGATAGCGATGGAACGAAAGTGGAGTCAAGGGCACGCTTGGCTACGTAACTCCAAAAAGTACTTGGATTGAGAGTGTTCCATTGTTCAAGGCATGTTTCGACGAAATCGCCGACAAGCACAGCATAGAGGGCACTGTCTGAACGCTCCATACGACTCACCTTAACAGTCACCGGACTGCCTGGTTTTCCAGGCTCTGCCTTTATGGAAGAAGGCTTATATGAAAGCCCCGCCAGCAGCAAACCACCACGATAGATGCGTGCATCGGTCTGCCCATGCGGGTCGGCTGCTTTCAGTGCAGATAGGAACGCCTCATCGAGTGTTTCGCCTGCCTCCTCGCCTCTAAACGGTGCAGCAAACAGGAATGCACATGGGCGCGCATCTTGTAAATCTATAACCATTCGTTACTTTCACCTGGTTGTTACTTGATGATGCAATCATGCGGGCGTCTGCATCACCCGCAGCAGCCCCGCCCCATAAGACTCCAGCTTCTTCGCCCCAATCCCCGAGATGGTCCCCAGCTCCGCCAGATCGACCGGCCTGCGCAGGGCAATCTCCCGCAGGGTGGCATCGTGGAAGATCACATAGACGGGCACGTCGTGCTCCAGGGCGGTCTGGCGGCGCCAGTCCCGCAGGCGGTCGAACAAGGCGGCATCCTGGGTTGACAAATCCATTGCCGCCCCGGACTTACGCTTCTCCTTACGTTTTTTGGCCGTGGGTTCCCGCAGCATCACCTGGACTTCCCCCTTGAGCACGGGCCGGGCGGCCTCGGTGAGTTTCAGGGCGCCGTAGGCGTCGTGGTCCACCTCCACCCAGCCCTTGGCCGCCAGGGCGCGGAGGACGGCCCGCCAGCGCTTGTCCTCCAGGTCCGTGCCGATGCCGAACACGGACAACTGGTCGTGTCCCCACTGGGCCGCCTTGTCCGTGGCCTTGCCCAGCAGTACGTCGATGACGTGGCCGGCGCCGAAGCGCTGGCCGGTGCGATAGATGGCGGACAGGGCCTTGCGGGCCGCCTCGGTGGCGTCCCACAGGCTGGGGGGCTCCAGGCAGTTGTCGCAGTTGCCGCAGGGGCCGCTGCCCTCGCCGAAGTAGTCCAGCAGCGCCACCCGGCGGCAGGAGGCGGATTCCACCAGGCCCAGCAGGGCGTTGAGCTTGGCGTGGGCCACGCGCTTGTGGGCCTCCTCCGATTCCGACTCCTCGATGAACCTGCGTTGCGTCGCCACATCCTGGAGGCCCCAGGCCATCCAGGCCTCCGCCGGCAGGCCGTCCCGCCCTGCCCGGCCCGTCTCCTGGCAGTAGCCCTCCATGGACCGGGGCAGGTCCAGGTGGGCCACGAAGCGCACGTCTGGCTTGTCGATGCCCATGCCGAAAGCGATGGTGGCCACCATGACGATGCCGTCCTCCCGCAGGAAGCGCTCCTGATGCCGGCGGCGGGTCTCGGAATCCAGGCCTGCGTGGTAGGGCAAGGCGTTGAAACCCTCCCCCGCCAGCCAGGCGGCGGTCTCCTCCACCTTGTTGCGGGTGGCGCAGTAGACGATGCCCGCCTCCCCCTGGTGGCCGTCCTTGAGGAAGGCCAGGAGCTGCCGCTTCGTATCCGCCTTCTCCACGATGATGTAGCGGATGTTGGGCCGGTCGAAGCTGGCCACGAAGATCCGGGCCTCGTCCAGCTCCAGGCGCTGGATGATCTCCCTGCGGGTCTGATCGTCGGCGGTGGCGGTGAGGGCGATGCGGGGGATGTCGGGGAAGCGCTCGTGCAGCACGGACAGGCCCAGGTATTCCGGGCGGAAGTCGTGGCCCCACTGGGACACGCAATGGGCTTCGTCGATGGCGAAAAGTCCAACCTTGGCCCGCTCCAGCAGGTCCAGCATGCGGGGCATGAGCAGGCGCTCCGGCGCCACGTAGAGCAGTTTCAGCCGGCCCGCCAGGAAGTCCCGTTCCACCTGGGCCGCCGCCTCGCTGCTGAGGCTGGAGTTGAGGAAGGCGGCGGCCGCGCCCACCTCCGTCAGGGCCGCCACCTGGTCGTGCATGAGGGCGATGAGGGGCGACACCACCACGCCGCAGCCGTCCCTGAGCAGGGCGGGAATCTGGTAGCACAATGACTTGCCGCCCCCCGTGGGCATAAGCACCAGGGCGTCCCAACCCCCGGCCACCTGGTCGATGATGGCCTGCTGCTGGCCCCGGAAGGCGGTGTAGCCGAAGACGCGTTGGAGAAGGTCGAGGGAAGCCGTGGACACGCTCAAAGAAATGACCGGTAGGGATTCATCGCGGCATTGTTTCATGTATCAGGGGATCTGCGACGTGACGCTGCCCGGCCCGGCCCCGGCAGGTTCAGGCAGGCGCCGGCGCGGAGGTGTCCCTATCCCAGTAGGGATCGGGCCCGAAGCGGGCGGCCAGGAAGTCGATGAAGGCCCGGGCCTTGGCCGGCAGGTGGCGGGTGGGCAGGAAGATGGCGTGCACGTGCTGCTCGATGGGCAGGTATTCCGACAGCACGGGCCGCAGGCGCCCGGCCTGGATGTCCTTGCCGATTATGAAGGTGGGCAGCAGCGCCAGGCCCAGCCCTCCCAGCACCGCCTGGGAGAGGGCCTCGTCGTCATTGATGCGCAGGCGCCCGGAGACGGGCACGGCGATCTCGCCCTCCGGGCCGGTGAAGCGCCAGAGTCCCTGCTCGCCGGAGTGGGTGTAGTCCAGGCAGTTGTGCCGGGCCAGGTCCTGGGGGGCCTGGGGGATGCCGTGGCGGGCGAAGTAATCCGGCGTGGCGCAGAGCCGGCGGCGGGCGGGGGCCAGCTTGCGGCCCACCAGGTTGCCCGGCGCTTCGCGGCAGACCCGGATTAGCAGGTCGTAGCCTTCCTCCGCCAGGTCCACGGGGCGGTCGGTGATGGTCATGTCCATGGCGATATCCGGGTAGCGACCCAGGAAGTCCGCCAGGGCGGGGGCCACGTGCAGGGTGCCGAAGGCCACCGAGGCGGCCACCTTCAGGGTGCCCCTGGGCTGGCCCTGGAGGCGGTCCACCACCTGCTCCGCCTGCATGGCCTCCTCCAGGATGCGCCCGCAGTGTTCGGCCAGGGCCGCCCCTACCTCCGTCAGGCTCACGTGCCGGGTGCTGCGGTGGAGCAGCCGCGCCCCCAGGGCCCGTTCCAGCTTGGCCACCGCCTTGCTGACGGCGGAACGGGACATGTCCAGGCGGCGGGCCGCCTCGGACAGGCTGCCCGCCTCGGCGACGTGGGCGAAGATGGCCATCAGTTTCAAATCCTGCATGGCTGGATTGTCGCCCATAAGGAAACAGTCTTGTGCATTTCCCGGGCCTACTGCCCCACAGTAACGGTCCCTATCATGTCCCTGCATGAGGCCGTCTTCTCCGGACGGTGTATTGATATGAGTGGGTTATTTGCCATGAATGCAGAAGAATTGCTGATTTCCGCCCAGGATTTTGCCCGCCTGGCGCCCATGGCCTCCGGCAGGGATTTGGAGGAGGAGTTGAGTCGTGCCACTGTTGTACCGGAGGAACGGATGCCCGGCGATATCGTGCGCATGCATTCCCGCGTGACATACGTGGACGAAACCTCGGGTGAGCATCGGGAAGTGGAACTGGTGTTCCCCCATGAAGTGGATCTGGCCAGGGGCCGGGTGTCCGTGCTGGCGCCGGTGGGATCGGCCCTGCTGGGCCTCAAGGTCAACCAGACCATCGACTGGCCTTTCCCCGACGGGCGGCCGAGACGTCTGCGGGTGGCTCGAACCCTGGCGCCCGGCACTGTGTCAGCCATGCGGGACGCGGCGGCGGGGGGAACGTGAGCGCCATGCTTGCGGAGTTTCCTGTCGAACAGTTGGCCAGCCACGCGGGGCATCGTTTTCAGCAGGGTTTCGCGCACCAGGCCAGTGGGCTGATTGCTCCCTCCGACGCCCATGGCTTGCACACGGTGCCGGCCGGCTTGCTGATCCAGGCCAGGGATGAGGAAGCCCTGGCCGGCCCGGTGGACATCCTGCGGCATATATATGGCGCCCAGTTGCGCCTGGCACCCCCCAGGCCGCGGCTGCTCTTCCTGGACGGACGCTGGTGCGAACCCATCATGATGGTGCGCGCGCGGTTGCGCCATGGCTATCTGGAAGCCCTGCGACGGGATCTCCTTAGCCGGGGCGCCCGGTTGTTGGAGGAGGATGCCCGGCCCGATGGCGTGGTGGTGCGCGCCGAGGCGCCTCTGGAGCGCATGCTGGGGTTTGGCCGCGATTTCGCCAACCTCACAGAAGCCAGTGGCGATTACTGGATCTGGCTGGACCGCTACCAGCCCATGGACGTGCCGCCGGGAGGACTGGCCGCCTGACAGGGCGGGGACGCCAGCCCCCGCCCGTGGCATCGAGGGAGCGTGGCGGCGAACATGGCGGATGCAAGGAAAATGACGGGGAATGATCGCCGGGCGGGTAAAATCGCGCTCCTCCGCTGATTCATCCAACCGTTTTCCACCCCTACGCATCATGGCCGAACAAACCCCCGCTCAAGCCCAAGCCACGCCACAACTCCAAGACGAAAACCAGATCATCACCGAGCGCCGGGATAAGCTGGCAGCCATCCGCCAGGCCGGGGTGGCCTTCCCCAACGACTTCAACCGGGAACACTACGCCGCCGACCTCCACGCCGCCCACGGCGACAAGACCAAGGAGGAACTGGAGGCCGCCGGCATCCCGGTGGTGATGGCCGGGCGCATGATGCTGAAGCGGGTGATGGGCAAGGCCAGTTTCGCCACCCTCCAGGACATGAGCGGCCGCCTGCAAATCTATGTCTCCAACGACGTCACCGGCCTGGATGCCCACGACGCCTTCAAGCACTGGGACCTGGGAGACATCCTGGGGGTGGCGGGCACCCTGTTCAAGACGGGCAAGGGGGAGCTGACCATCAATGCCAGCAGCATCCGCCTGCTCACCAAGTCCATCCGCCCCCTGCCGGAGAAGTTCCACGGCCTCTCGGACCAGGAACAGAAATACCGCCAGCGCTACCTGGACCTGATCACCAACGAAGTGGCCCGGGAGACCTTCGTGCGCCGCTCGAAAATCGTGCAGGGCATCCGCAACTTCATGAGCGGCCACGGCTTCCTGGAGGTGGAGACGCCCATGATGCACCCCATCCCCGGGGGCGCCTCGGCCAAGCCCTTCACCACCCACCACAACGCCCTGGACATGGAGCTGTTCCTGCGCATCGCGCCGGAGCTGTACCTGAAGCGCCTGGTGGTGGGCGGCCTGGAGAAAGTGTTCGAGATCAACCGCAACTTCCGCAACGAAGGCCTCTCCACCCGGCACAACCCGGAATTCACCATGATGGAGTTCTACGAGGCCTACCGGGACTACAAGTACCTGATGAGCTTCGTGGAAGACCTGCTGCGCACCGTGGCCATCGAGGTCACCGGCCATGCGGTGGTGCCCTACCAGGGCCACAACATCGACCTGGCCCACCCCTTCGCCCGCCTCACCGCCGTGGAGGCCACCCGCCTCTACAACGAGGACCTGCGCACCGCGCCCCTGGATGACATGGACTTCGTCCGCGCCGAGCTGGAGCGCCGCAAGATCGGCTATCACAAGCACGACGGCCTGGGGGGCCTGCAGCTCACCCTGTTCGAGGAGACCACCGAGCACCAGCTCATCCAGCCCACCTACATCGTGGACTACCCGGTGGAGACCTCGCCCCTGGCCCGGGGCAGCGACACCCAGCCCGGCATCACCGAGCGCTTCGAGTTGTACATCGCCGGTCGGGAGGTGGCCAACGGCTTCTCCGAGCTGAACGACCCGGAGGACCAGGCCGCCCGCTTTGCGGCCCAGGTGGCCGCCAAGGAGGCCGGCGACGAGGAGGCCATGTTCTACGACGCCGACTACATCCGCGCCCTGGAGCACGGCCTGCCCCCCACCGGCGGCTGCGGCATCGGCATCGACCGCTATGTCATGCTGCTCACCGACGCCGCCAGCATCCGGGACGTGATCCTCTTCCCCCAGTTGCGGCGGGAGGATTGAAGTCGCCGGATTAACGCCGGCGATCCGGGTGCGCTAAGCTCTAGTCATGGACCGTGCCCAGACCCTGACTCTCCTTCGCCAGCACAAATCCGAACTCGCCCGGCGTTTCGGAGTGATCGATCTTGCCTTGTTCGGTTCCACCGCGCGGGACAGCGCCAGCCCGGATAGCGATATTGACGTATTGGTCCGCTTTGACGGCCCCGCCACATCCAGCCGTTACTTCGGCGTGCAGTTCTTCCTGGAGGATCTTTTTGGCCGCTCAGTCGATCTGGTGACGGACAAGGCATTGAGGCCGGAATTGAGGCCGCACATCGAGCGGGATGCCGTGCATGTCTGATGAATCCGCCAAACGCG
>CAZREY010000154.1:0-6571 GCA_964599015.1 uncultured Thiobacillus sp. | reverse complement strand
CAGCGCCACATGTCCTCCTCGGCCTCGGCGTTGGGGTCTTCCAGGTGCCGGCCTTCGTAGGAGATGTGCAGCAGGTTGGCGTCCATCGAGTAGGGCGAGCCGCCCTGGCGGTGCTTCATATCGATGGGAATGCCGTGCTTTTCGGCGTAATTGATCAGCTTCTCGCGGGAGAGCAGGTCCCACTCGCGCCAAGGCGCGATGACCTTGATGCCGGGCTTGAGGGCATAGGCGCCCAGTTCGAAGCGGACCTGGTCGTTGCCCTTGCCGGTGGCGCCGTGGCAAATGGCGTCGGCGCCGGTTTCGTTGACGATATCGATGAGTCGCTTGGCGATCAGGGGCCGGGCGATGGAGGTGCCGAGCAGGTACTCGCCCTCGTACACGGTGTTGGCACGGAACATGGGGAACACGAAGTCGCGCACGAACTCCTCGCGCAGGTCGTCAATGTAGATCTGCTCGGGCTTGATGCCGAACTTGAGTGCCTTGGCCCGCGCCGGCTCCAGTTCCTCGCCCTGCCCCAGGTCGGCGGTGAAGGTCACCACCTCGCACTGATAGGTGTCCTGCAGCCACTTCAGGATCACGGAGGTATCCAGGCCACCGGAGTAGGCCAGCACAACTTTCTTGATGTCGCTCATGATGCTTTTCTTGGCAGATGAAATTCAGTGAGACTGTCCGTCTACGGCTACCACCTCGCCGGGGAAATTGCCGACGCGCAGGGCCCGCAGGTCAGTCTGTTGGGAGGCGCGCTCGATCTCGATACCCACCACCCGGCCGTCCCCGCTCATGTTCAGCACCACGCCTTGGTGAGCCTCCCAGGCATGGGTCGGATTCTCCGGGGACAATTCGATGTAGAGGGCATCCTCGTCCTTGAAATACGCAATGTTCATGCTCAATCCTCGATGCGGCCCAGCAGCAGGTACTCCATCAGCGCCTTCTGGGTGTGAAGTCTGTTTTCCGCCTCGTCCCACACCACGCTCTGGGGCCCGTCGATGACCTCCGCCGCCACTTCCTCGCCCCGGTGGGCAGGCAGGCAGTGCATGAACACCGCGTTCCTGGCGGCCGCCCGCATCATCTCGCCGTCCACCTGCCAGTCGGCGAAGGCCTTCATGCGCTCGGCATTTTCCGCCTCGAAACCCATGCTGGTCCACACATCCGTGGTCACCAGGTCGGCGCCGCGGCAGGCCTCCATGGGATCGGCGAAAGCCTCGAAGTGGTCCGTGCCGAACAGGCCGGCCCGCTCCAGTTCCACCTCATAGCCCGGCGGCGTGGAGACGTGGACGTTGAAGTCCAGTATCTCGGCGGCCTGGAGCCAGGTGTTGCACATGTTGTTGGAATCGCCCACCCAGGCCACCGTCTTGCCGCGGATGTCGCCCCGATGCTCGATGTAGGTGAAGATGTCCGCCAGTATCTGGCAGGGGTGATATTCGTTGGTGAGGCCGTTGATCACCGGGACCCGGGAGTGGGCGGCGAAGCGTTCGATGATCTCCTGCTCGAAGGTGCGGATCATGACGATGTCCACCATGCGGGAGATGACCTCGGCCGCGTCCTCCACAGGCTCGCCCCGTCCCAGCTGGGTATCCCGGGTGTTCAGGTAGATGGCCGCGCCGCCCAACTGGTGCATGCCCGCCTCGAAGGAGAGCCGGGTGCGGGTGGAGCTTTTCTCGAAGATCATGGCCAGGGTGCGGTCCACCAGCGGGTGGTAGGGCTGGTAGCGCTTGAAACGCTCCTTGACCACGCGGGCGCGCCGGAACAGATAGTCCAGCTCCACCCTGCCCAGGTCCTTGAACTGGAGAAAGTGCTTGATGGGCGGCGTCATCGCATTACCCCAGGAAAGCGCGGATAAGGCCCGCCAGTTTCTCCGTCAGCAGGGCGGCGTCGGTCCGGGTCATGACGAGGGGAGGCAGCAGACGCACCACGGTGTCATTGGTGACGTTGATC
Source organism: uncultured Thiobacillus sp. (assembly GCA_964599015.1). Classification (GTDB taxonomy): domain Bacteria; phylum Pseudomonadota; class Gammaproteobacteria; order Burkholderiales; family Thiobacillaceae; genus PFJX01. Next base: position 4,636 of record CAZREY010000154.1, on the reverse strand, counting down.
AGGAGTTTCTCGGCGAGGGCCATTTTCACCAGGTCGGCACAGGGCCGGTCCAGCTCGATGCCGATCATGAGGCCCTGGCCCCGGATCTGCCGGACACCCGCCACACCAGTCAGGCGCTGGGCCAGGTCTGCACGAATGAAGGCGCCCAGGTCGGCGGCGTGCTGCAGCAGGCCATCCTCCGCCATGACGTCCAAGGTGGTCTGGGCCGCGGTGCAGGCCAGGGGGCCTCCGCCGAAGGTGGAACCATGCTTGCCGGGGGTGAAGGTTGCGGCGGCGATGCCACGGGCCAGGCAGGCGCCGATGGGCACGCCGGAGCCCAGCCCCTTGGCCAGGGTCATCACGTCAGGCTGGATGTCGGTATGCTGGAAGGCGAACCAGGTACCGGTACGGCCGATGCCGGTCTGCACCTCGTCCAGCATCAGCAGCCAGCCATTGGCGTCGCAGATGTCCCGTAGCTTTCTCAGGTAGCCCGCCTCGGGGATGTTCACGCCGCCCTCGCCCTGGAAGGGTTCCACCAGCACGGCCACGATGTTGGCCTGTTCGGCCAGCTTGGCCACGGCTTCTGCGTCGCCGAAGGGCACGCGCACGAAGCCGGTCACCAGTGGCTCGAAGCCGGCCTGGACCTTGCGGTTGCCGGTGGCGGACAGGGTGGCCATGGTGCGGCCGTGGAAGCTCTTTTCCATGACCACGATCGCCGGGTTCTCAATGCCCTTGTTGTGGCCATACAGGCGGGCGATCTTGATGGCCGCCTCGTTGGCCTCGGCGCCGGAATTGCAGAAGAACACCCGCTCCAGGCCGGACAGCTTGCAGAGGTGGTCCGCCAGGCGTTCCTGTTCCAGGATGCGATAGATGTTGGAGGTGTGAATCAGGCGTCCGGCCTGCTCGCACAGGGCCTTGGCGAGCTTGGGGTGGCCGTGGCCCAGGCCGTTGACGGCCACGCCCGCCAGGGCATCCAGGTATTTCTCGCCATTCTCATCGAAGAGCCAGGCCCCCTCGCCTTTCACGAAGGCCACGGGTTGCCGGGCATAGGTCTGCATCAAGGTATCGGACATTTCACTTCCTGCCGCGCGATAAAAAAACATACGGCGGCAGAAGCTTGCGCCTCAATGGCCGCCGTGCGGGAAAGGTTGGAACAATACCACCAAATCAGGACGTTAAGGAATCTGCCCCGGATCTTCGTCACCGGCCCTGAACCCCTCCAGGACTTCGCGCATGGCCCGTGCCTTGTCCAGGCACTCCTGGTATTCCGCTTGGACATCCGAATCCGCCACCAGGCCGCCGCCGGCCCAGAAACGCACTTCTCCCCGGCTGCACACCAGGGTGCGTATGGCGATGTTGAGTTCCATGTCGCCATCCAGGCCCAGGTAGCCGATGGCGCCGCAGTAAACACCACGGCGATGGGGTTCCAGGGATTCGATGATTTCCATGGCCCGCCGCTTGGGCGCGCCGGTAATGGACCCCCCGGGGAACGCCGCCGCCAGGAGGTCCAGCGCATGCCTGCCCGGTCCCAGGCGACCGGTCACCGTGCTGACCAGGTGGTGCACAGTCGCAAAACTCTCCACGTTGAACAGTTCGGGTACCGCGATGCTGCCGGGCTCGCACACCTTCCCCAGATCATTGCGCAACAGGTCCACGATCATCAGGTTCTCGGCCTGATCCTTTGGGCTGGCGGCCAGTTCCGCCGCCATGTGTTCGTCCTCCCATGCATCCCGCCCCCTTGGACGGGTCCCCTTGATGGGTCGGGTCACTACTTGCCCCGCCTTCACGCTCAGGAAACTCTCCGGGGAAGAAGACAGGACCTGGGCGAAGGGAAGATTCAGCCAGGCCGCATAGGGGGCTGGATTCCTTTCCCGCAATGCCAAATACAGGGGCCACGGGTGACCGGCGCAGGCTGCGGCAAACCGTATGGCCAGGTTGATCTGGTAGCAGTCACCTGCACGGATGTAGTCCTGCACACTGTTGAAGGCCTGGGCATAGGACGCGAATTCCAGATTTGGCCGGATGTCGCCGGACAACAGAAACCCGGAGGAAGACGGCTCTCGCGGGGACGACAAGGCCGCCTCCATGCGTAGGGCCCAGCGTCGGCCTGCATCGGTGTCCTGGGCCCGTATCTGGCACAACCTGCGTTCATGGTCCACGCGAACAAATCCGTCGTAGATACCCACGACCATATCGGGCATCTGCTCAGCATCACGCGCCATGGCCGGCAGGCGCATGTACCTGCGTGCCAGATCATAGGAAAAATAGCCGACCGCCCCACCGGCACATTCGCCCTTGCCCGGGTCATTTCCATGTGCGCCCAGATGGCAGGACAGAATTGCCAGTGGATCCCCTTCCACATCCCATTTCGCGCCATCTTCCCCTTCGATTCGCACCACTTCGCCGTGGGCCGCCAGGGTAAGCCGCGGGTAGGCTACGATCAGGTCATAACGGCCTCCCCGTGTCCCGGGATGCCCGCTGTCCAGCCACATGGCCCATGGCATTTCCGCCAAAGGCGCAAAGAACCTCCCTCCGTTCTCTGGATAAGGAAGTTCAATCAGGATAGACACGAATTCAAGGGAAGAAATAAAGGGGAATGCGGATCAAGGTCGCTGATTGTGGCCTTGATGGGCACCATCCTCAAGAAATTCACGTCACAGGGAAATCCACAGAAACTGTGGATAACTCTGTGCACAAATTGGGGGCAGCTTCACCAAACATGCCATTCAATTGTCTTCGGCGTCCCTGAATCATTATTGAGCAATATCACAACCATTAAGAATCAATGTGTTACAATACACCCCATTGAAATCAGATACATACGCAATCTTTCTGCAAAGTAACATTGGGCTGTGGATATAACTTGATCTTGACGGATTGCGTAAGTACCGATATCTCAGCCACTCCCTTCGCGACCCTATTTTTCGACCACCATGCCGGAACAGGCCCAGACCATTCTTGCCATCAGCGAAATTAATCGATTGGCACGACTTGCGCTTGAGAAGAACCTGCCTTCCTGCTGGATCAGAGGCGAACTATCCAACCTGACCAGAGCGTCATCGGGCCATTGGTATTTCACCATCAAGGATGCGGTGGCCAGTGCGCGTTGTGTCATGTTTCGTGCACGGAACCAGTTTGTGGACTGGGCCGGCGGGGAAGGCGAGCAGATCGAAATTCGCGCCCAGGCCAGCCTGTATGAGGCCCGGGGCGACTTTCAACTCATCGTGGAAGCCATGCGCAGGGCAGGCCAGGGCAACCTGTATGAGGCCTTCCTGAGGCTGAAGGAGAAACTGCGGAATGAAGGGTTGTTCGAGCCGGAGCGCAAGAAATCAGCACCGGCCCTACCCCATGCCATTGGCATAATTACCTCTCCCCAGGCTGCGGCCCTGCGGGATGTATTGACCACCCTGAAACACCGGTGGCCCATTGCCAGGATAGTGCTCTATCCCTGCCTGGTTCAGGGCGAGTCTGCACCACCACAGATTCGGCAAGCCATCAGCCAAGCCAATCAACGCGCGGAAACGGATGTGCTGCTGCTGGTGCGAGGCGGGGGCAGTCTGGAAGACCTTTGGGCCTTCAACGATGAAGGCGTCGCCAGGGCCATTGCGGCATCCGGCATCCCGATCATCAGTGGAATAGGTCACGAAACGGATTTCAGCATCGCGGATTTCGTTGCGGATCTGCGTGCACCGACCCCCACCGGTGCAGCGCAGATGGCCACACCGGATGCCAGAGAACTTGCCCGGAACCTGGTCGGCCTCAATATCCGTCTCGCTCAGCGGCTACGGACTCGCATTGATACAGCATGGCAGCATCGCGACCACTTGCAACGGCGGCTGCGCCACCCCCATGAAAACTTGCGGCATCAAAGTCTGGAATTGCGGCGTTTGAGCCACAGGGTGATGCACGCCGCCCAGCATCTCCTGCGACACGCAAGCAGCCGACTGGCCCACCTGCACGACAATCTCGTGGGTTACAGGCCCTTGCCGGCATCCGGTCTTGAGCGTTTGCATTACCTGCATCGGCGCCTGCGGCAAAGTACGCGGCATCAGCAGGTGCTGCGCATGACTCAATTACACAGCCTGGAGTCACAACTGGAACTGCTCTGCCCCCACCACGTGCTCAGTCGTGGCTACAGCATCGTGCGCACGTCCAGAGGCGATGTTGTCACCACAGCTGACCAGGTCGACATAGGTCAACGACTCAGGGTGGAACTGGCACAAGGCCAGTTGGGCGTGGAAGTCAACAACAAGGAACAGCCGGGCTGATAGAGGCCCAGTTCAGGGCCAGTGCTGAAGGGCACAAACGCGCACGCCCACCGGATTGGGGTGGGCGTGCGGGCGTGGAGAGGGAGTCTGGCGATGACCTACTTTCGCGAGCGCGGGGCTCACTATCATTGGCGCTGGAGCGTTTCACGGTCCTGTTCGGGAAGGGAAGGTGTGGTGCCACTCCGCTATGGTCGCCAGACATAACTGGTTGGATGCTGACTGGGTCAACGATCCTGAGTTGGGTCTGAACGGTGGTTCAGGCAAAGGGAAGAAGAAGTTTTGAACCTGGGGTTTGAATGCCCTTGAGTGTATTCAAGGTTATAGGGTCAAGCCGTACGGGCAATTAGTACTGGTTAGCTTAACGCATTACTGCGCTTCCACACCCAGCC
>CAZREY010000153.1:0-6574 GCA_964599015.1 uncultured Thiobacillus sp. | reverse complement strand
GCCCTTGTGGGCCTTTTGGGGTTGTGGTATGGGGTATGGGGGGTGGGGGGTGTGGGGTGTGGGGAGTGGGGAAGTCTAGCTGTCCAGAGGGGCGGCGATTTCCTGGATCAGCACCCAGGGGGCGGCCACCACGGCCCAGAATCTGCTCTGGCGTTCGTTCCAGGTGATGGCGTCTTCCGTGCCGGCCCGCCGCACCAGGCCCCGTGCCATCCAGTCCTCCACGGCGTCCTTGTCGTCCCGGGAAACGCGGAAGGCCACGTCCACCAGGTCCAGCTCCGCCGCCACCAGCACCACCACGCCCCGGGCGAAATGGCGCTCCAGTTCATTCCACGCCAGCCTGCCGGTCTCGGCATTGAGCTTGGCGCGCAGGAGTTCGTCGGGTTCGTTCATGACAGGAAGGAAAACGGGAGCGGGCCGCGCATTCTACCCGCTACGCCAACCCGGCCCGTGGCCTGTCTGTCTCCTTCCAGCCGAGCCCCGCCAACACGCTTGCGAAATCCGCCGAAGGGGGCGCCTTCAGCAGCACCCGCTCCCCCGTCACGGGATGGGTGAAGCCCAGTTCCACCGCCGCCAGCAGCAGGCGCCGGCAGCCGAACAATTCCTGGAACAGGCGGTTGTGGCGGCCCTTGCCGTGGGTGGCATCGCCGATGATGGGATGGGCGATGTGTTTCATGTGGCGGCGCAGCTGGTGCCGGCGGCCGGTCAGGGGCATCAGTTCCACCAGGGCGTAACGGCTGGTGGGGTAGCGGTCCACCTGATAGGGCAACGCCGCCGTGGCCAGGGTGCGGTAGCGGGTCACCGCCGGCCGGGCCGCCCTGCCGGCGGCGCAGCCGGCGTGCTCGTCCGCCATGGGGGCCAGGGGGTGGTCGATCTCGCCTGCCGCCGGGGGGTGGCCCCGCACCACGGCCAGGTAGCGCTTGGCCACCTCCCCCGCCTCGAACAGGCCGCCCATTGCCCGCCCCACCTCCCGGTCCAGGGCGAACAGCAGGATGCCCGAGGTGCCCTTGTCCAGGCGGTGCACCGGCCATACGGGCTGGCCGATCTGGTGCCGCAGGATCTGCACGGCGAAGCGGGTTTCGTGGCGGTCCAGGTCGGTGCGGTGCACCAGCAGCCCGGCGGGCTTGTGCACGGCCATCAGCCACCCGTCCCGGTAGAGGACGGGCAGATGTTCTTTGCCAGCACCGCCCCCACCGGGGGCGGGAGAGGATGTGTCCGCGGGACACCACGGCAGAACCTTGGCCTCTTCGAGGCCTCCCTCTCCCCAACCCTCCCCCCGCGGGGGAGGGGGCGATGGGGGGTTCACTTCCCGCCCTTGCAGGGGTGCAGGTCTTTCAGGGCCAGGTCCAGTGCCTGGCCGGCGGGCAGCTTCTGCTTGTCCGCGTGTTTTCTCAGCCAGTCCACCAGGCCGTTGGGCAGGCCCTCCTTGTCCCCCTCCCCCATGCAGAAGCCGGGGCGGGGGCTGAAGTGGTGGGCAGCGTCCAGGTAGCCGTTGAGATAGTTGTGGCACATCACCGACAGGGCTCGAACTTTGTCCGCCCCCTGGCACATGCGCAGCAGGGCGTTGCCGTCCAGGCCCTTGTAGGCGGTCCCGGCGGCGGCCGGCCAGGCCAGGGCCAGAAGCAGGGAGAAACACAGCATTTTCATAGTCTTATCCCTCCTGGGCACCCGCCTGGGTGCCGATCCTGTCATCGTTGCCCAAGGCCGCGAGGAATCGATCCCGCGCCGCGGACAATTCGCGGCGCGCCGCGTCAAGCCTGGCGTCGTCCTCCACCGCGTCATCCAGCACCCGCCCGCACGTCCGGTAGAAGGGCTCGAAGGCCGCCAGCACCGCCGCCTGGTCCAGGACGCGGGGGGGCCTGGGGGCCGCCACGGGGGCGGAGCCGTCCAGGGGACGCAACACCGCGTAGCGGGGAATCATGCGCTGGCCGCCCCCCTCCGTCGAGGCGGCGACGGGTCCGGTCTTCACATACACCTTGCCCTCGAATTCGAAGCGGGCGCCGATGGGCAGCATGGAGAACTTCATGCCGCGACCCTCAGGCCCAATACCTGGCCTTGTCCGGCAGCACCCAGCGTATGCCGCCCTTGGGGTCTTCCCGGTCGCCGTTGTAGCGGGGAATCACGTGGATGTGCAGGTGGGGCACGCTCTGGCCGCCGGCGGGGCCGTGGTTGATGCCGATGTTGTAGCCATCCGGATTGTGGCGCTCGTCCAGGATGCGCTTGCACTCGGCCAGGGCCTTCAGCAGGGCCGTCTGCTCCGCCTCCGTGGCCTCGAACAGGGTGGCGAAATGACGCCGGGGGATGATCACCGTGTGGCCGGGGGAGACGGGAAAGCCGTCCTTGTACACCACGGTCAACTCGTCCTCGGCCAGGATGCGGGCCGGGTCCAGCACACAAAAGGGACAGGGTTTGGCGGTGGCTTGGCTCATGAAACGGATGGGAAGACATGGAAAACCGTGATTATCCGTCAGACACCCGTAAAAACCCTTCCGCACATGCCCCCAGACCGCCTGCCGCCCGTCGGAAAGTGGCCAAAACCCCGGAACACAGCCCCCCTCCCGGGCCTCTAAACCGCAGGCCGACGGGGTCCCGCCGGCCGCTCCGTAGCAAAGGAGGAGGACATCATGAGCAAAGTGTTCAACGAAGTACTGGAAGCCAACGCCGTCTATGCCGGCGGCTTCGGCAACAAAGGCAAGCTGGCCATGCCCCCGGCACGCCGCTTCGCCATCCTGACCTGCATGGACGCCCGCCTGGACCCGGCCAAATTCGCCGGCCTGGCGGAGGGCGACGCCCACGTGATCCGCAACGCGGGCGGCCGCGCCAGCGACGACGCCATCCGCTCCCTGGTCATCTCCTACAAGCTGCTGGGCACCCGGGAATGGTTCGTGGTGCACCACACCGACTGCGGCATGGAGACCTTCACCAACCAGATCATGGGCACCCTGCTGGCCAGCAGTTTGAAGACCGCGAAGATCGACGCCAACGGCTGGAGCGACGTGGGTCCCGGCCCCGGCTCCGAGGTGGGCAAGAGCATCGACTGGCTCACCATCAAGGACCTGAAGGCCAGCGTGGTGGAGGATGTGGAACGCATCCGCAACCACCCCCTGGTGCCCAGGGACATCCCCATCTACGGCTACATCTACGACGTGAAATCGGGCCGGCTCATCGAAGTGCCCGAGGCCATGGTCGTGGGCCGGGCCTCGGAAGGGGAATTCGCCCTCAAGACGGAGCACCGCATGGCCGCGTGACGGGCCCGGTGCGATCGCAAAGGGCGGGGGGCGACACCTCCCCGCCCTTTTTCATCCTGTGCCGGGCGGCGCATGGGGACGCCGCCACCCATAACATTTCGTTTAGGAATGGCCATTCCGTGCTTCCGTCGGGAATTTGTCGCGGACAATGCCGCTCCATTGCCTACCGTGATGGCAACCATGCCGATGAAGACAGCCATGAAGACCTCCGCCTCCAATATCCTCAACACCGTGTTCCTCGCCCTGGGCCTGAGCTTCCTGGTCAGCGCCTGCGCCAAGGAAAACCCCGCCATGGCCGCCAAGCCCGTGCTGGATGACCCGAACGTCCAGCTCGACACCATCGTCCTGGGCATGGGCTGCTTCTGGGGCGCGGAAAAGCGCATGTCGGCGGTGCCCGGCGTGGTGGACGTGGAAAGCGGCTATGCCAACGGCGAGGTGGCCGGCAGCTACGAGGCCATCCTCCGGCACGAACGGGACCTGCGCAGGGGCAGGAGCGACAAGCGCAACCACGCGGAAGTGGTGAAGGTCACCTTCGATCCCGCCAAAACCACCCTGGAGACCGTGCTCGCCAGGTTCTGGGAAAGCCACGACCCCACCCAGGGGGACCGCCAGGGCAACGACATCGGCAGCAACTACCGCAGCGCCGTCTACACCCATTCCCCGGCCCAGGGGGAGGTGGCCCTGAAGACCCGGGACACCTACCAGGCGGCCCTCACCAAGGCCGGCTTCGGCCCCATCACCACCGAGATCGCGCCCCTGAAGGCCTATTTCCCCGCCGAGGCCTACCACCAGGATTACCTGGTGAAGAACCCGGACGGCTACTGCGGCCTGGGGGGCACGGGGGTGAAGTTCCCCGGCGCCAACACCGCCGCGTCGAATGCTCCGCCCCCTCCCCGCCTGGACGGCCAGGCCCTGGCCCGGGAACGGCAACTGGTGGTGTTCGAGGCGGAGGACTGCGCCTTCTGCAAGCAGTTCAAGGCCGAGGTGCTGGACCACTGGCGGTCGGAAGTGCCCATCGTGCGCACCCTGAACCCCAACGCCCCCACGGGCTGGGGGCTGGAGAAGGCCCTGTTCGCCACCCCCACCATCGTGCTGTTCGAGAACGGCCGGGAGGTGTCCCGCTACACCGGCTACAACGGCGACCAGGCCCGCTTCTGGAAGTGGCTGGGCTTCCGCCTGCTCACGCCGGAGCAGCGGCGCATCGCCTTCGAGCAGGGCACGGAGCGGGCCTTCACCGGCTCCCACCTGGACGAGAAGCGCCCCGGCACCTTCGTGGACCCCATCACCGGCGCCCCCCTGTTCCGCAGCGACGCCAAGTTCGACAGCGGCACCGGCTGGCCCAGCTTCTTCAACCCGGTGCCCGGGGCCCTCACCCTGCACGAGGACATGAGCCACGGCATGAAGCGGGTGGAGGTGCGCAGCGCCAGTTCCGGCATCCACCTGGGCCACGTCTTCGACGACGGCCCGCCCCCCACGGGCAAGCGCTACTGCATCAACGGCAACGTGCTGAAGTTCGTGCCCGACGGGGGGAAATGATCAGGCGAACAGCCTGTTGAGCAGCGTGGACACCCGGGTCAGCGCCGTCATGGCATGGTCCCGGGCCACGGCATCCCCCTGCTTGGGCAGGGCGACCCAGTCCTTCAGCTCCCCCGCCTGCTTCCACAAAGTGGCGTCCTCCTCCGGGATCAGGCCCTTTTCCTGAAGCTGGCGCAGATTGTGGCTGAAGGACAGGGCGTGGCCCTTGCCCCGCCGGTCCTGGACCGAGACCGGCAGGTCCATCTGGGCGCAGCGGGCGCGCAGGCCTGCCTCCAGCACCCAGTAGCACTGCTCCACCCCCAGGGTCACCAGGGGGGCGAAGAACAGGCCGTAGATGACGCTGGCCCGGGCCGTCTCGAACTGGGCCGCCACCTCCCCGGGCACCCCCTTGTCCAGGCGGATGGCCAGGAACGCGTCCCGCCAGGCCCGGGGGTCCGTGCCGGCCGGGGCGCCGGTGGTGTCCGGGTCCAGCCAGTTCTGGGTGGTGATGCGTTTCATGCGGGGGGTTGGCTTTGCAATGGGGCGATTCTAACAATGCCCCGCCGCCGCCCCCGGTTAGGCGGGCCTGATCTTCAGCCGCCGCAGGATGGCCCGGTCCAGGCAGTCGGGGCAGTTGGTGGCCAGGATCACCGTGCCCGGATAAGCCTCCAGCCGGGCCAGCAGATAGCTCACCTCCTGGTTGGCGTAGCGGTTGTGGCTGTCCTTCACCCCGGCACGCCCGCCGAACAGGGCATCGGCTTCGTCGAAGAACAGGATCCAGCCCTGTCTCTCCGCCCGGGCGAACACCGCGTCCAGGTTCTTTTCCGTCTCGCCGATGTATTTGCCCACCACCTGCTTCAGGTCCACGTGGCCCAGCCTGGTGTCCGCCCCGGCCGCCAGCCGCCGGGCCGACGCCAGGCGGGCGGCCTTGCTGCCGCCGGTCACCAGGTGCACCGCCTTCCTCGTCTTCGGCATGGCGCCCTCCCCTCTGTTGCGTTGCTCAGCCGATGTAGTCCCGCTTGCCCAGTTCCACCCCGTTGTGGCGCAGGATGTCGTAGGCCGTGGTGACGTGGAAATAGAAGTTGGGCAGGGCCCGCTGCACCAGGTAATCCTGGCCCCGGTAGGTGTTCACCGTCTCGCCCCGCTTCACCGCCACCTCCCGGTCCTCCGCGCCGTCGATCTGCTCCGGCCTGAAGGCTTCCAGGTAGGCGATGGTGCCCCGCACCCGCTCGATCAGTTCGGGGAAGGTCCGCTCCGCGTTCTCCAGGCGCGGCGCCTCCTGGCCCGCCAGGCGGGCCGCGCCGTTGCGGGCGTGGTCGCAGGCCGTCTGCACCTGCTTGGCGAAGTTGAACATGTCCGGGTACAGCCGGTACTGGGTCAGCACCAGGGGATCGATCCTGCGGGCCTCGCAGTGGGCCGCCCCCTTCTCCAGGATGCCGATCAGGTTGTTCAGCATGCGGATGAACTGGGGCACGGAGGCCTGGTACATGGACAGGGTCATGGCATCTCCCAAGGGTTGCAACGGGCGCACCTTACTACAGGCTGGCGGGCCCACAAGTCGTTCTCGGGGCAGCGGCCTCGTCGCCGCTCAAGGTCCGGGGCTGGGCCACATCGGCAGTCAGGCGCGGGACGCTGGTGGCCCAAAGCGGAACTGGCTGCCGCGCGGAGGCTTGACCCCATCGCCGGCGCAAATGATCGCGTCGGGATCGTGGAAGAAGCCGCCGCGCCTATCTCACGCTGTACCCCCGCGCCTCCAGGCAGGCCTTGGTGGCACGGTGGTAGTCGGCGCGCCTGGCCGTCGCCTCGCCGGCCGG
>CAZREY010000152.1:0-6608 GCA_964599015.1 uncultured Thiobacillus sp. | reverse complement strand
AACACCTCGCCACCCAGTTGAAGGACCACATCCGCCAGGGCGTGTACCCCCCCGGGGAACGGGTGCCGTCCGTACGGCGCCTGTCGGAGCAGCACCGGGTCAGCCAGGCCACGGTGGTGGCGGCCTACCGGCTGCTGGAAAGCCACGGCTGGCTGGAGGCCCGGCCCCAGTCCGGCTTCTTCGCCCGGCATCCCGAGCCCGTGCCTGTCGCTGCCCAGACCTGCGAGGCCACGGAAGGGCCCTGCACGGTGAACGTCACCGAGCTGGCCGTGCACCTGTCCCGCAACACCCAGCGCCGGGACCTGGTGTCCCTGGGGGCGGCGGTGCCCCACCCGGACTTCCTGCCCCTTAAGGATTTGCGCGCCGCCCTGAACCGCAGCCTGCGGGCCGACGCGGACGTGGGCAGCCGCTACAGCTTTCCCCCGGGGGAGGAGGCCCTGCGCCTGCGCATCGCCCGCCGGGCGGCGGAGAGCGGCTGCGGTTTCGGCCCCGATGACATCGTCATCACCGACGGCTGCCAGGAGGCCCTGAACCTGGCCCTGCGGGCCGTGGCCCGGGCGGGGGACATCATCGCCATCGAAAGCCCCGCCTTCTTCGGCACCCTCCAGGCCATCGAGTCCCTGGGCATGCAGGCCCTGGAGATCCCCAGCGACCCGGACACGGGCATCAGCCTGGAAGCACTCACCCTGGCCCTGGAGCGCTGGCCGGTGAAGGCCGTGGCGGTGGTGGGCAACTTCAGCAATCCCACGGGCAGTCTCATGCCCGACGCCCACAAGTCCCGTCTGGTGAAGCTGCTGGCGGGGCGGAACATCCCCCTCATCGAGGACGACATCTATGGCGATCTGGCCCACGGCCGGGAGCGGCCCCGTTCCGCCAAGGCCTATGACCGGGACGGCAACGTGCTGCTGTGCTCGTCCTTCTCCAAGACCATCGCCCCGGGCTACCGGGTGGGCTGGATCGTGCCAGGCCGCTGGCGCCAGGCGGTGGAACACCTGAAGTACGTGGGCACCATGGCCAACGCCACCCTGCCCCAGCTGGCCATGGCCGACTACCTGGCCGACAGCCGCTACGAACGCCACCTCGTCCGTGTGCGCCGGACCTATGCCGACCACCTGGCCCGGGTGCAGTCCGCCATCAACCGCTATTTCCCCGCCGGCACCCGCGCTTCCCGCCCCAAGGGGGGCTTCGTACTCTGGGTGGAGTTGCCCGAGGGCACGGACACCATGATCCTGTATGAGAAGGCCCTGGCCGCCGGCATCAGCTTCACCCCGGGCCGGCTGTTCTCGCCTCAGGCCAAATACGGCAACTGCCTGCGCCTGGCGGCGGCATTGCCCTGGGATGCCCGGGTGGAAGGGGCCCTGGCGGAACTGGGGCGGCTGGCGGGAAAAGCTGGAAGGAAGGGGGAGGGGAGGTTCCTATCCCCCATGCATCACTGGTAGACCAGCTGGGACCAGCGCTTCTCGTCCATGAGTTGCCGCTTGGCCGCTTCCCAGGCGTCCGTGGAGCCGGCGGCCTTGGCCATGGTGGCATCGAACCGTTCCACGATCTTTTCCATGCCCGCCAGGTAGACATGGGTCCTGGGGTCCTGGATCAGCTGCCAGATTTCGGCGGCATGGGCTTCGACGCCCTGGCCCAGGGCATCGCCCTCGTCGCTGAGCAGGCCCTTGCTCACCGACTGCACCGCCTGGAAGGTGGCCTGGTCGTAGTAGTTGGCCAGGTCGTTGTTCCGGTCGTTCATATAGAGCATGTCCGTGCCGGTGCGGGCGCCGTAGAACAGCCGCACCTTGCCCCGCCAGTCCTTTTCCGTCTCATACACCCGGCGCAGGAAGGCGCGGAAGGGGGCGATGCCCGTGCCGGTGCCCAGCATGAGCAGGTTGCTGTGCTTGTCCGCGGGCACCGTGAAGGCACTACGGTGGGGACCGGTTAGGGTGATCTCCTGGCCCGGGACGGCGTCGCACAGGTAGTGGGAGGCGATGCCCGGATATTCCTCGCCGGACACCTCGTCGATATAGAAGCAGCGCCGCACCAGGATTTCCAGTTCGCAGCCCCCATCGGTCTCCCGGGCGGCGGCGATGGTGTAGTAGCGGTGGTGCACCTTGTTGCCGAAGGCGTGGGGCCCCGGCACCAGCACGCCGATGCTCTGGCCTTCCGGGAAATAGTAGGCGGGCTCATTCAGGCCCAGCACGATCTGGCGCACCTCGGCGGTGGACTCGGGCGTGATGCGGGTGGAGGAGAGCAGGGTGGCCTGGAGGGTATTGGCGATGTCAGGTGTTTGGGACATGGGAGTTCCTGATGGCTGGAGGCGTGGGCGCCCGGTATAAGACGACAAGAAAGTCCCATTGTCGCCTTGGTCTCATTGGCCGAGCGGCAAGATCACTGAATGGCCAGTATTGATTGTTTCAATACTGGCACCGGATACCTCCGGAGTCTTCGCCGGAAGCCTGTTCAGCCCCGTGCCGGCTCCATCACCGCGTCCAGGTTGAGGTTGTCGCAGTAGTCGAAGAAGTCACCACGCAAGGTCGGCAGGTGCATGTCGGCGGGCACGCCGATGGTGATGTTCACCGAGAACATGGGGGTACCCGTGTGGGGCGCCGGGTAGGTCTCGGTGGCCAGCTCCTCGATGTTGATGCCCTGGCGGGAGAAGAACTCCGCCAGCTTGTGCACGATGCCCGGGTGGTCCATGGCCACCACGTTGACCCGGTAGGGCACCAGGGGCTTGGCCCGTTCCTGGGGCTTGGTGCGCTTGTAGATGATGGTGAGGCCCAGTTCCTCGCCCATGGCGACGGCCTTGTCCTCCAGCTTGGTGAGGGCGTGCCAGGGGCCGGACACCAGCATGAGGATGGCGAACTGGCCGCCCAGCACCGCCATGCGGGATTCCTCGATGTTGCAGCCGGCGTCCAGGATGCGGCTGGTGAAGCGTTCCACCAGGCCCACCTGGTCCTCGCCGGAGGCGGTGATGGCCAGATAGTCGATATTGCTCATGTAGGGCTCAACACGGGTTGGACAAAGCCGGCATTGTAAGGCACGGCGCCTACTTGGCCGCGCCCAGGGTCTCCCGCAGCAGGATGCGGGTCTTGGTCCAGGCGTCCCGGTCCGCCGCCGCGTCGTAGCCCAGGGGCATGTTGAACTGCCTGGCGTAGGCATCGGCGTCCGGGTTGGTGAAGCTGTGCTTCACGCCGGGGTAGACCACGGTGGTGAAGTCCACGCCGGCCCGGGTCATCTCCTGCCTGAAGGCCTCCACCTGGGGGGCGGGGATCATGGGGTCCGCGTCGCCGGTGAAGGAGGCCACCCGGGCCTTCACCTGGCCCGCGGGGGCCGGGGTGTCGGTGGCCAGGCCGCCGTGGTAGCTGGCCACGGCCTTCAGGTCCACGCCCTGGCGGGCCATCTCCAGCACCACGGTGCCGCCGAAGCAGTAGCCCAGGGCGCCGATGCGCTCGCCATCCACGCCGGGCTCGTTCCTAAGCAGGTCCCGGGCGGCCAGGAAGCGGGCCTTGGCCCCGGCGGCGTTCTTGCGCACCTCCCCGGCGAAGGCCCCCGCCTCCTTGGGGTGATTGGCTGTCCTGCCGTCGCCGTACATGTCCACGGCCAGGGCGGTGTAGCCCAGTTCCGCCAGCATGCGGGCCCGCTGGCGGGCGTAGTCGTTGTGGCCCCACCACTCGTGCACCACCAGCACGCCGGGACGCTTGCCGGAAACCGCGTCGTCCCAGGCCACGTAGCCCTTCATGGTGACACCGTCGGCGGTGTAGCTGACTTCCTTGCCCTGGACGGCGGCCTGGGCCGGGGCGGTGAACAACAGGATGCTCAATGCGGCAAGCAGATGCTTCATGATGGACTCCTCTCGGTCAGTGGTTGGTGGCGGCAGGGTACTTGCAGAAACCTGCCAATGGACACGCCCCGCAACGGGGCCTGGGGCGGCAGAAATCCTTGCCCAGGCGCACGATAAGGGCGTGGTATTCGTTGTACAGCGCCCGGTTCGCGGGCAGATGGCGCTGGAACCGGGCCTGGACCTCGGCATAGCTCTCATGGCCCGCCAGCAGGCCCAGGCGCCCGAAGATGCGCCGGGTGTAGGCGTCCACCACGAAGACGGGCAGGTCCAGGGCGTAGAGCAGGATGGAATCCGCCGTCTCCTCCCCCACGCCGTGCACGGCCAGGAGCTGGTGGCGCAGTTGGGGCAGGGGGGCCTTCGCGCCCAGATCCCGGGGCGCGTCTGCCACGCCTTCGTCCCGCAGGAAGCCGCACAGGGCTCCCAGGCGCCTGGATTTCACGTTGAAGAAGCCGGCGGGGCGGATCAGCTCCGCCAGGGCCGGTTGCGGCAGGTCCAGGATGGCGGGGCAGGCCAGGGCATCCGCCGCCTTCAGGTTGGCGATGGCCCGCTCCACGTTGGTCCAGGCCGTGTTCTGGGTAAGCACGGCCCCCACCATCACCTCGAAGGGCGTTTCCCCCGGCCACCAGTGCTGGGGACCGAAGGCCGCCAGCAGGGTGTCGTGAACCCGGAGCCAGGCATTGGACCTAGCGCCTGCCATCCAGGTCCAGGCTGAAGAAGCCGCCCAGGGCGTCCCGCATTTCCCCCAGGGTCAGGTGGCGCATGATGGCGATGCCGGGCATGTACTGGTTGCTCATGCAGGTGAGGGCGCGGGCCCTGGAGGGGTTGGGCGCCAGGCGGAAGGTGGTCTTGAAGTAGATGTGGGAGGGGCCGTCGTCATTGCCCAGGCCAGTACTCACCCGGAAGGCGCGGAACGGCAGCACGGGCATGCCGGCAAAGGTCTCCTCCCGGCGACTGATGCCGACGATGTCGAAGGTGGCGGGCGCGACGCCCTGAGGCCGGTCGCTCACCGTATCCAGTTCGAACACGCAGAAGGGGTCCTGCTCCTGCACGGCATTGAAGGCGGTGACGCGGCCGTACTGCAGGCGCAGGGTGGCGGCGCCGGCGGGAACCTCCACGGGGGCCAGCAGGCTCAGGCGGCCCATGGGATGGTGGGTGTCCGGGGTGCCGGCGCAGCCCGCCAGCGACAACAGGAATGGGAGGGCAAACAGGACGCGGAACATGGTCATCTCCCGAAAGGGTTGAGATTCTGAGCCGGGAAAACGGCAAAAGTTTGAATGGCGCTATGATCGCGCAATGAGAGGACGTCAGGAGCCGGATTCTTCCGCCGGTGTGCGCATCGACAAATGGCTCTGGGCCGCCCGGTTTTTCAAGACCCGGGCCCTGGCCCAGCAGGCCGTGGAGGGCGGCAAGGTGCGGCTCAACGGGGAACGCTGCAAATGCAGCCGGGAACTCCGGCCCGGCGACCGGCTGAGCATCTCCATCGACACCCTGGAATGGGTGGTGACGGTACGGGGGCTCTCCAGCCAGCGGGGCCCCGCCCCCGTGGCGCGACAACTCTATGAAGAAGACCTGGCCAGCCAGGAAGCGAGAGAGAAAAAAATTGAAGACAGAAAACGCCTGGTGGAACCCGGCAGCCACATTCGCGGACGTCCCACCAAACGGGACCGGCGTCTGTTGCACCGGTTCAATGAAGCGGACTGACGGGGCCGTGACGAATTCACGCCAGGCGAGACCGGATTGGTTGTCGCCTTGACCACCCGCCGCCGAGTCCGCCCGTGACGGCCTCCCCCTCCATGCCGCCGCCCCAAGCCGAGACCCCGGAGTTCGACCTGGTCCTGGCGCGGGAGCAGGACCGCGTCCTGCACCAGAACCTGCCCCTGGCCCTGGTGACGGTGCTGGGCCTGTCCGCCTTGCTGGCCATGGTGTTCATGGAGGATGAGGCCGCCCTTGGGTGGTTCGGCTACATGGTCGCGGTGCTGTTCATCCGTTTCCTGGCGGATCGCCTGTCCTGGCTGGAAGACCAGGATGAAGCCGCCGGCGCGTCCTGGCGGCTCCGATACGCGGCGGGCACCTGGCTCACCGGCCTGGGCTGGGCGGCGGCCTCTCCCCTGCTGCTGCCGGGCGCCGACCTGGGCAGCCAGACCTTCGCCTGCCTCATCTTCATCGGCGTGGCCGCCGGGGCCGTGCCGGTGCAGTCCGCGCGCCTGTCCGTGTACCTTGTCTATGCCTCCCTCATCCTCCTGCCCGTGGCCGCGGTCACCGCGGTGCAGCCCAGCGGCCTGTTCAAGGGCCTGAGCATAGCCAGCCTGCTGTTCCTGATCGTGCTGATCCGCAGCGCCCGCATCATGAACGAGCACCTGCGCCACGCCCTGCGCGAGAGCCATGCCCGGGACGCGGCCTACCGGGCCCTGGCCCGGGCCCATGGGGAGATGGAAGAGACCAACCGCCTGCTGCAGGCGGAGATCGTGCGGCGCACGCGGGTGGAGCAGGACCTGAAGGAAGCCAAGCTGGCGGCCGAGTCCGCCAACCGGGCCAAGAGCGAGTTCTTCGCCAACATGAGCCACGAAATCCGCACCCCCATGAACGGCATCCTGGGCATGACCGAACTGGCCCTGGAATCGGCGTTGAACGCCGAACAGCGGGACTACCTGGAAACGGTGAAATTCTCCGCCCAGCGGCTGATGGCCCTCATCGGCGACCTGCTGGACTATTCCAGCATCGAGAGCGGACGCATGCAGCTCCTGCCCCAGGAGGTGAATGCGGCGGACGTGGCGCGGGAAGC
>CAZREY010000151.1:3110-6633 GCA_964599015.1 uncultured Thiobacillus sp. | reverse complement strand
GGGCCTGGCGCAACGGCAGGGTGGGCATCGCCAACGCCCCCGGCGCCGGGGTGGCGGACGACAAGGTGGTCTACACCTTCGTGCCGAAAATCATCCGGTACTACCTGGGGGAGGAGGCCATCATCCCCAACGTGCCCAGCTGGCTGTGCATGGAGGAGGACCAGCGGGACCACGTGCTGGCCAACCTGGACAAGCTGGTGGTGAAGCCGGCCAACGAGTCCGGCGGCTACGGCATGCTCATCGGCCCCCGGGCCAGCCAGGCGGAGCGGGACAAGTTCGCCGAGCTGATCAGGGCCAACCCCCGCAACTACATGGCCCAGCCCACCCTGGACATCTCCACCGCCCCCACCCTGGTGAACGACGAACTGGCGCCCCGGCACCTGGACCTGCGCCCCTTCGTGTTGCAGTCCGACAAGCTCCACGCCACCACCGGCGGCCTCACCCGGGTGGCCATGGTGGAGGGCTCCCTGGTGGTGAACTCGTCCCAGGGGGGCGGCAGCAAGGACACCTGGATCGTCGACGTGGATAAGGAGTAAGCCATGCTGTCCCGAGTCGCCGAGAACCTCTACTGGATGGCCCGCTACCTGGAGCGGGCCGAGAACACCGCGCGCCTGATCAACAGCACCACCCAGGTGCTGCTGGACCTGCCCCCGGGGGCCACCTTCGGCTGGGACGTGCTGCTGCGGGTGGCGGGCCTGGATGCCCTCTACGGCCGGCGCTACGGCCAGGCCAATGAGGCGGACATCATGCGCTTCCTCATACTGGACGAGGAGAACCCCGGTTCCATCGTCTCCTGCGTGCACGACGCCCGGGAGAACACCCGCACCTTCCGGGAGGTGCTGCCCATGGAGCTGTGGGAGCGCATCAACAGCCTGTACCTGTACGTGAAGGCCAACGCCGAGCGGGCCACCCTGGGGCGCAGCCAGCGCTACGAGGTGCTCTCCGGGGTGATCGAGCGGCGCCAGTCGGTGGTGGGCCTGCTCATGGGCTCCATGAGCCACGACATCGCCTACCAGTTCATCAAGCTGGGCCGCAACATCGAGCGGGCGGACATGACCACCCGCATCGTGGACGTGAACTCGGCGGTGCTGCTGCCCCGGGACACGGCCGCCTCCCACGCCACCCTGGAGCGGCTGTGGATGAGCACCCTCAACGCCCTGTCCGCCTACCAGATGTATCGCCGCCACGTGGGGGTGCACGTGCACGGCGCGTCGGTGGTGCACTTCCTGCTGGGCAACCCCCACTTCCCCCGCAGCGTGGTGCATTGTCTGGGGGAGATCGAGACCTGCCTGTCGGTGCTGCCGGGCTTCGCCGAGCCCATGAAGACGGTGCGCCGGGCCTGGCGGCGCCTGGAGGGCATGCGCTTCGAGGACCTGCCCCCGGTGGTGCTGCACGAATACCTGGACCAGATCCAGGCGGACCTGGGGGACCTGCATGGGGCCCTGTCGCGGCAGTACTTCCACCTGCACCACGGGCCGGCGTTGGAAACGGCGGTGCCGGCATGAGTCCTTCCCTGGGTTTTCCCCGCTACGGCGACAAGCGGAATTCCGCCTTCTTCGAGGACTTCCTGGGCCAGCTTCTGGAGGAGCGGGACCGGGTGGGGCTGACCGCGTCCATCCGCCAGATCGACGCCCTGATGATCACCGTGGAGCCGGGCAACTCCCTGGCCTACGTGGGCGAACTATGTCTGATGACGCCCTACCACTACCTGGTGACCCTGGAGTCCGAGGGCCACGACACCCATATCCTGCGTATCGACATGAACGCGCCCGACATCCTGGTCAGGGAGGTCAAGGACCCCAACACCCGGGGCATCTTCCGCAGCCTCAACGAGGTCTACCCCATCGGCGCCCACAAGCCCAACTCCCGCTACATGGGGGAGGTGTTCCGGGTGGAGAACCTGCACGGGGTGGTGGAGACCCAGAAGTCCCGGGACGTGCGCTTCTTCAACCAGGACCAGGTGCGCCGGCTGGAACTGCCGGGCAACATGGCCATCGTCAAGCCCAGCCCCTACACCCACAACATCGTCGGCTACTGGGAACGGCCGGAGTCGGACATCCGCGTCTACGCCCTGGGCTGGAGCGTGATCCGGGAGGACGTGAACGCCGCCTACCGGCGGGCCAAGGAGACCCAGGCGCGGCTGGGCCTGGACCGCATGCTGCTGCCCATCGACCACCTGGCCACCCGGGTGTATTCCCAGAACCGGGAGGCGGCCATCCTGGAGTACCTGACCCTCACCAGCTACTACTACTGGGGCAGCTATGACATCGCCGACCAGAACTCGTCCACCAACGTCACCAAGAGCGTGCACCACGCCAACGAGCTGGAATGCCCGGCCAAGGTGTTCACCGCCGCCAACCATCCCTACTTCGTCAACCACCTGCTGAAGCTGCCGTCCCCCACGGAGCAGTTCGTGCGCAACTTCGGCCCCCGCCTGCATCATCTGGCGGTGGCCGTGGCCGATGGCGAGGTGGGGAGTGGGGAAACGCGCAAAACCCATATCGACCACGTTGTGGACAGCCTGCGACATTGCGGCCAGGACTTCCTGCTGGACGTGATCGGATCGAAGGAAGAGGGGCTGAAGCAGATATTCTCCAGCGCCTCGGAGTATTCCAGCCTGATCGTGGAGTACGTGCAGCGCTTCGGCGACTTCCAGGGCTTCTTCACCAAGGACAACGTGGCGGAACTGACCCACGCGGCGGGGGTGGACGAGAGCCTGAAGGCCCTGGAGGTGGAGACCCGGGGCTGACATCTTCGCGGGACGGGCCGTGGTTCGCCGCTGGGCCGGGGCTATAAACGATGCATGACGCATCACAAGGAGTGAGCATGTTCAAACTGATACTGCTGCGCCACGGGGAAAGCCTGTGGAACCGGGAAAACCGCTTCACCGGCTGGACCGACGTGGACCTGTCCGACAAGGGCTATGCCGAGGCCAAGGCCGCCGGCCGCATGATCCGCGATGCCGGCATCACCCTGGACCTGGCCTACACCTCCGTGCTGCGCCGGGCCATCCGCACCCTGTGGGAAGTGCAGGAGGCCATGGACTGCCTGTGGCTGCCGGTGGAAAAGGACTGGCGCCTGAACGAGCGCCACTACGGCGCCCTGCAGGGCCTGAACAAGGCGGAGACGGCGGAGCACTACGGCGAGGCGCAGGTGCACAAGTGGCGCCGGGGCTACGCCATCCAGCCCCCGCCCCTGAATACCACGGACCCCCGCCACCCCCGCTTCGACCAGCGCTACCGGGACATGGCCCCCCACCACCTGCCCGCCACCGAATCCCTGGCGGATACCCTGGTGCGGGTGGCGGAGGTGTGGGAAGAGAGCATCCTGCCCCGGCTGAAGGGCGGCAAGCGCATCCTCATCGCCGCCCACGGCAACTCCCTGCGGGCCCTCATCAAGCACCTGGAGCATGTCTCCGACGAGGAGATCATGGAGTTGAACATCCCCACGGGCATCCCCCTGGTGTACGAGTTCAACCACGTCATGCAGGTGGTGGCCCGCTACTACCTGGCCGACGACGAGA
>CAZREY010000151.1:2083-3100 GCA_964599015.1 uncultured Thiobacillus sp. | reverse complement strand
GTTCCCGTGCCGAAGACCTCCTGGAGCTGCGATGCCTCGGATGCGGCCATGACGTCCTCGATGGCGATCCGCTCCTCTTTGACCTTGAGGCCCCAGTGATTGGAAAGGCGCAGGACGCTGTCCCGGGCCGCCGCCGCGCCCGTCAGGGCCGCCCCCCCCGCCGTGGCCCACCAGGCCACGGCCGCCCACGCGGCGGGGTGAAGTGATTCCCCCGGCATGGCGCGGCGTCAGTGCCGCGCCAGGCTCCGGCACATGGCGTCCACGTGGCGATGGTCCGTGCCGCAGCAGCCGCCCACCACCGACAGGGCGGGCAGCAGGGCCCGCAGTTCGGCGTATTGCCCGCCGAGTTCTTCCGGGTCGCCGTCGTCCAGTTCCGTGCACCGGTCCAGCTCCGCGTGGCTGAGGCGGGATGCGTTGGCCCGCAGGCAGCCGATCCGCCCGCGCCAGGCATCGCCCTCGCGGAGGGTTTCCGCGAAATGGTCCGGGTGGGCGCAGTTGATCATGTAGTAGACGGGGTAGGCGCCGGTTTCGTCATCGCAGCGGGTGATGGCCGCGCCCAGGGTCTCCCCTGACGGCAGGCGGCCGTCGGTCTCCACGGTGAAGGAGATGACCACGGGCATGTGGTGGTCCCGGGCGGCCAGGACGATGCCGATGGCCTCTTCCGGGTAGTTCATGGTCATGGCCGTCACCAGGTCCGCGTCGGTGCGGGCGAAGGTGGCGATCTGGGGGCCGTGGTAGGCCCGGGCCTCCGTCACGCCCATGCGTTGCTCCGGGGTGTAGCCGTCGCCCCGGGGTCCCAGGTTGCCGCTGATGACGACCCGGGTGTTGCCGTCTTCATAGGCGCCGCGGATTTCCCGCAACAGGTCGATGGCCTTGAGGTTGGCCTCCGTCAGTTCCCCGGCACCGTAGCCCAGGCGCGCCGCCCAGTCCGGATTGGCCCGCCAGGTGGGGCTTTCCAGCACCAGGCCCATGCCGTGGTTCCGGGCCATCTCGGCGTAGCGCCGGTAGTAGCGGCGC
>CAZREY010000151.1:0-2073 GCA_964599015.1 uncultured Thiobacillus sp. | reverse complement strand
GCCGGCCTTGTCCCGCAGCAGGTGGAAGGCGGCGAAGTGGGGCAGGTCCATGCCCTCGTGGTGGATCAGGGTGGTTTCCATGCCGCCGTCGGTCATGAACAGGGGCCCGTTCAGCTGGGGCAGGGCGTTTCTGTATTTGCTCATGTCGTGCTCCTCGTGGATCGTTTTGTCTCTCCCACTCGTCCGGCGCGGTTTGCGTGTCGCGCCCGGGTGTTCTTGAATGGGGTGAGGGCAGCGTAGGCCCATGCTTGTTGGAGGACCAAAGCCATTTCTGCAAGGAACCGGACGAATCGGCCAGGAGCCAGCCCATGAAGCCCTCCCCGCGCTCCACCACCGTCGCCATCCTGGTGTTTCCCGAGACCACGGCCTCGGTGGTGTACGGGATGTATGACCTGTTCATGTCCGCGGGGCGGGACTGGGGCGTGGTGGTGGACGGCGAGCCCGGCCCGGGGCTGATGGCACCCATGCTGGTGGCCACCCGGCCCGGGCCCTTTGCCGTGGCCAACGGCCTCTCCATCGAGCCCCGGTATTCCACCGCCGCCTGTCCCGTGCCGGACATCGTGTGCGTGCCTGAAATGGCCATCCCGCCGGGGGAGCCCATCGCGGGGCGTTTCGGCGCGGAGATCGCATGGCTGCGGCAGTGCCATGACCAGGGGGCCATCCTGGCCACGGCCTGCTCCGGGGCCATGCTCCTGGCGGAAGCGGGGCTGCTGGACGGCTGGGAGGCCACCACCCACTGGGCCTACTGCGACGTGATGCGCCGGCGCTACCCCGCCATCCGGGTCCACGGCCAGCGGGCCCTGGTGGTGTCCGGCGAGGGCCAGCGCCTGGTCATGGCCGGCGGCGGCACCACCTGGCTGGACCTGGCCCTGTACCTCATCGCCCGCAGCGCCGGGGTGGACGTGGCCATGCAGGTGGCCCGCATCAACCTCATCGACTGGCATGCCATCGGCCAGCAGCCCTTCGCCCGCCTGGCCCGGTCCCGCCAAGTGGAGGATGGGGCCATCGCCCGCTGCCAGACCTGGATCGCGGACCATTACCGGGACCCGGCGCCGGTTGCCGCCATGGCGCGGTTGAGCGGCCTGGCGGAGCGTTCCTTCAAGCGCCGCTTCCAGCAGGCCACCGGCATGTCGCCCCTGGCCTACGTGCACACCCTGCGCCTGGAGGAGGCCAAGCAGATGCTGGAGGCCACGGAAGACTCCATCGAGGCCATCGCCAACGAGGTGGGCTACGAGGATGCCGGGTTCTTCAGCCGCCTGTTCCGCCGGGAGGTGGGCATGAGCCCGGCCCATTACCGCAAGCGTTTCGGCGCCATGCGCAGGGCCCTGGCAGGCTAGGCGTCTTCCAGGCTGAGGCGGGCGAAGCGCCGGGTGATCTCGGCCGCCGCCGGGGTTTCTTCCACGCCATCATGCACGGCGCGCCAGTCCCGCCGGGGCGCGTTGGGCTTTTCCGCCCAGCGCCGCACGTAGGCGCGCATGGATTCCGTGTCGAATTCCGGGTGGAACTGCACGCCCCAGGCCCGGGGCCCGATGCGGAAGGCATGGTGGGGTTCCCGCTCGCTGCGGGCCAGGTGCACGGCGTTGGCCGGCAGGCGGCGGGCGGACTGGACATGGCTGGCGTGGGCGGGGAACCGGGCGGGCAGGTCCCGGAATAGGGGGTCTTCCCTACCGGCCTCGGTGAGGGCCACGCAGACGGTGCCCACTTCCGGCTCCGGTTCCAGGTCGGCCACTTCGCCGCCCAGGGCCTGGGCCAAAAGCTGATGGCCGTAGCAGATGCCCAGCACGGGCAGTCCGGCGGGCACGGCGCCGCGCAGCCATTCGGCCAGGGATTCGCTCCAGGGGGCCCGGTCGGTGACCATGGCGTGGGAGCCGGTGATGATGGCCCCGGACAGATCCTCCGCTGGGGGAGGGGCCTCCCCTTCCGCCACGGCGATCACGATGGTGTGGGGGTGGGCCTTGCCCAGGCTGCGCCGCAGCCAGTCGTCGAAATCGCCCCGGGCCCGGGCCATGGCCGGCCAGGTGGAGCCCGTCTTGAAGATGGCCAGGGGTTTGTGTCGCTTGCCCATGATCGGAT
>CAZREY010000150.1:0-6685 GCA_964599015.1 uncultured Thiobacillus sp. | reverse complement strand
ATCCCACCGCCATCCTCTGCGGCAAGGTCATCGTCGAGGAAAACGTCTTCATCGGTCCCTACGCCGTGATCCGCGCCGACGAGGTGAATGCGGCAGGGGACATGGAGCCCATCGTCATCGGCGCCGGCTCCAACATCCAGGATGGCGTGGTCATCCACTGCAAGGCCGGCGGCGGCGTGGTCATCGGCAAGGGCACGTCCATCGCCCACCGCTCCATCGTGCACGGCCCCTGCGTGGTGGGCGACAACGTCTTCATCGGTTTCAACTCGGTGCTGTACAACTGCACGGTGGGGGACGGCTCCGTGGTGCGCCACAACGCCGTGGTGGAGGGCTGCACCGTGCCGGCGGGCTTCTACATTCCCTCCACCACCAATATCCATTCGGATGAAGAGCTGGCCACCATCGTCCCCGTGACGCCGGACCAGGCGGGGTTCTCCGAGAGCGTGACCCAGGCCAACCTGGAGCTGGTGAAGGGCTACAAGCGCATCCGCAACGAGTTCTGAGCGGACGCCGACCATCGGGCCGGCTGGCCCGACTCTTGCAAGTGGAGGGCATGCAGGATGCCCCGCCCCTCTCCGTCCTGGTCGTCGAGGACAACCCGGACCTGGCCGCCAACATCGCCGACTACCTGGAGGCCAGGGGCCACCTGGTGGACGTGGCACTGGACGGCGTCACCGGCCTGCACCTGGCCGTGACCCAGCCCCATGACGTGGTGGTCCTGGACCTCATGCTGCCGGGCCTGGACGGCCTGTCTGTGTGCCGCCGACTGCGCCGCGACGCCCAGTCCCCCGTGCCGGTGCTTATGCTCACCGCTCGCGCCACCTTGGACGACAAGATCGCCGGCTTCGGCGAGGGCGCCGACGACTACCTGACCAAGCCCTTCGAACTGCGGGAGCTGGAACTGCGCATCGCCGCCCTGGCCCGCCGCTCCCGTTCCGGAGACACCCTGCGCCGGCTGCGGGTGGCCGACCTGGACTTCAACCTGGACACCCTGTCCGTGCAGCGGGCCGGCCGAGCCCTCAGCCTGCCGGTCATGCCCATGAAGGTGCTGGAGCTGCTGATGAAACGTTCCCCTCAGGTGGTCTGGCGGCGGGACATCGAACAGGCCCTGTGGGGCGATTCGCCGCCGGACAGCGATGCTCTGCGGGTGCACATGCACACCCTGCGCGCCGCCATCGACCCGCCCGGCCTGCCCCCCCTGCTGCACACCCTGCGCGGCGTCGGCTACCAGTTGAAGGCCCCCGATGCGCCTGCCCCGTGACCTGCGCGGGCGCGTCGCCCTGTTCTTCGCCGGCTTCGGCGCCCTGCTCAGCCTGGTCATGGCCCTGGGGCTCTACCAAGCCGCCCACGACCTGGGCCAGCGCCTCATCGACGAAACCCTGTCCGCCGAGATGGACGACTACATCGCCCGCCGGGAGCGCAACCCCCATTCCCTGCCCCCCGCCACTGTCATCGTCCAGGGCTACGTGCGCGGCGCCGACGGCGGCGGCGCCGTGCCCGACTACCTGGCCGGCCTGCCCCCGGGCCGCCACGACATCCGGGTGGGCGCCCTGAGCTACCGCGCCGCCATCCTGGAACGGGGCGGGGCGCGCTACTACCTGCTCTACGACACCTCCCTCCAGGCCCGGCGCGAACACCGCTTTGCCTGGATGCTGGGCCTCATGGCCGCCTTCATGACCCTGGTCTCCGCCCTGGGCGGCGTCTGGATCTCCCGCACCGTGGTGGCGCCGGTGGCCGACCTGGCCGCCCAAGTGCGCCACCGCGGCCCCGCCGACTGGGACCAGCCCCTGGCCGACGCCTTCCCGGACGGCGAGGTGGGCGAACTGGCCCGGGTGTTCGACCGCCACCTCATCCGCATGCGCGCCTTCATCGAGCGGGAACGGGCCTTCAGCGCCGACATCAGCCACGAACTGCGCACCGCCCTGGCCGTCATCCTCAGCACCACCGAGGTGCTGCTCGGCGACGACAGCCTCACCGACAAGCAGAAGGTCCGCATCGGCCGCATCGAGCGCGCCGCCCGGGACATGGCCGAACTGGGCACCGCCCTGCTGCTCATGTCCCGGGAGGAGCACAGCCTGGCCATGGGCGGCGGCTGCGTGGTGGCCGAGGTGGTGCGGGAAGTGGTGGAAAAGCACCGCCACATGCTGGGCGGCAAGCCGGTCACCGTGGAAGTCCACACCAATCCGGACCTCATCCTGCAAGCCGACGCCGGCGTGGTGGAAATCCTGGTCAGCAACCTGGTGCGCAACGCCTTCGCCTACACCGCCGTCGGCCGGGTGGTGGTGCTCCAGGACGCCCACGCCCTCACCGTCACCGACACCGGCAAGGGCATCCCCGGCCACGCCGTGGAGCAGGTCTTCATCCGCCACTTCCGCGACATGGCCAGCGAAGGCGCCGGCATCGGCCTCTCCCTGGTCAAGCGCATCTGCGACCGCTACGGCTGGCGGGTCAGGCTGGAAAGCGGCGAGGAGCGGGGGACGACGGTGATGGTGGAGTTCGGGTGAGGGGTTTCGCTATCCAGATGTTCCGGTGGCGCCTCGTTTCTTGGGCGCCCGTCCTGATTGGCCGATGGGGTTCGGTCCAGGCCTAGACATTCGGCATGGCGCGCCGCATGAACTCATTGAACAACGGCACGGTAAAGGCCATCTCGCCGTGGGATGGGCTGTACACCATGCCTTTCTTGATCAGGTTGGCACGCACCGGGCCGAGTTTGTTGATGGTGGTTCCCAGGCCATCGGCGATATCGCTGGTCCGATAGGGACCAGCACCCAATCCGGCCATGACCCGCAGGTACTTCTTCTCGCGAGGAGTAAGGCGATCGAAACGCACCCGGAAAAAATTCTCGTCGAGGCGATGAACTACAGTGCCGCTTGTCCTCTCCACCACCGCGAGGGTGATAGGCGAAGCCTCGGCATGATTCCAGGCCTGATAGCCCCATTCCTGGAGGAAATAGGGGTAGCCTCGGGTCAGACGATAAATCTCATGCAAGGCGGCCGGTTCAAAGTCCACGCCCACCTCTTGTACCGGCTCCCGCAACGCTTTGGCGGCGTCTGCTTCCGACAACGGACCCACGTCGGGAAAACTGAAGAGCCGCTCGGCATAGGATTTCGATTCACCCGCCAGGCCTGGAAGGATGGGGAGGCCCACACCTACCAGAACCAGTGGAAGCTGGCGCTGTTGCATCTTGTGCATGGCCATGATCAACGCACTCAGTTCCGACGTATCGAGATACTGAATCTCATCGATCAGGATTGCCACGGCGGTGCGCCGCTCCTCCGCTGCTTCCGCCACCGCCGTGAACAGGCTGGGCAGATCCACCTCCAAGTCACCACTATCGGCCGTACCTGCCTCGGGTTCGATATCGACCCCGATATCGATCTCGCCTACCTGGATGCGTATCGCGCCAATGAAACTCTTCAGGACGGCCAGGCCGCGCCGCGCCTTGTGGCCCACGCCGGCCAACCGATCCAGCTCAAACAGCAGGCGGCGCAAATGCGGGGCCAGAAGAACGGCCAGTGGTTTTCCCTCATGGGCTTCCACCAGAATGGTGCGATAGCCGTTGGCCTGAGCCAGCCGCTCGGTCTCATTGAGCAGCACGGTCTTACCCACGCCGCGCAATCCTGTCAGCAACAGGCTTTTTTCGGGGCGTTTGGCCAGCACACGCCCCAGAAGTACCCGCGCTTGTTCAAGAATGCCATCCCGTCCTGCCAACTCTGGGGGCGGGGAGCCTGCGCCGGGGGAAAACGGATTGCTGATCCTGTCCATGACCTCGCCACTTATAACAATTTATGTGCATTTATACGACTACAGACGTATACATCAAAATAAATTCCTATAAAGCCCATCGGCTCGGGGGCCAGCCGAAAGCTGGCCTGAGTTCGATGCCCCTCGTGTCAAGACAGAAGCAAATGATTGGCCGAGCATTTGGCGGCCGGGATGTCTCGCTCGCTGGCTTCCTCTTCTCCGGCGCCCTTAACCCTCCCTTAACCCCCCCTTGCCCTTCGCTTAACCCCCCGCCTCCCACACTCCGGCCATCTCATTCGGTTGGAGTTCGTGATGTATGCACCTCATGCCCCCCTGGGCTTATTGCCGGCGTCCTTCGACTGGTCGCGGCTGTTTCCTTTTCTGCGCTGGCGTGACCGGGTGAACCGGGACAGCCTGCGCCAGGACGGGCTGGCGGGGCTGACCGGGGCGCTGATCGTGCTGCCCCAGGCGGTGGCCTTCGCCACCATCGCCGGGCTGCCGCCGGAGTTCGGGCTGTACGCGGCCATGGTGCCGGCTATCGTGGCGGCCCTGTTCGGGTCGTCCTGGCACTTGGTGTCCGGGCCCACCACGGCCATCTCCATCGCGGTGTTCGCCTCGGTGAGCCCCTACGCGCCGCCCGGGTCGCCGGCGTTCATCGGCCTGGTGCTGACCCTGACTTTCCTCACCGGTCTGTTCCAGTTGGCCCTGGGCCTGGCGCGCATGGGGGTGCTGGTGAACTTCATCTCCCATACGGTGGTGATCGGCTTCACCGCCGGGGCGGCCCTGCTCATCGCCGGCAGCCAGATCAAGAACTTCTTCGGCGTGGACATTCCGCGGGGTACGCCCTTCTTCGAGACCCTGGCCCTGTTCGCGGGGCGGATGGGCGACATCAATCCCTACGTGCTGGCCGTGAGCCTGGTGACCCTGGCCTCGGGCATGCTGGTGAAGCGTTTCCTGCCCCGGGTGCCCTACATGATCGCGGCCATGGTGGCGGGCAGCCTGTTCGCGGCCGCACTGAATGTCCATTTCGGCGCGGCGGCCACGGGCATCCGCACGGTGGGGGCGCTGCCTGCCGGCCTGCCGCCCCTGTCCCTGCCGGACTTCTCCCTCCAGGGGGTGTCCACCATGCTGTTCCCCGCCCTGATCATCACCCTGCTGGCGCTGACCGAGGCGGTGTCCATCTCCCGGGCCATCGCGGCGAAAACGGGCCAGAACATCGACGGCAACCAGGAGTTCATCGGCCAGGGCCTGTCCAACCTGGCGGGCAGCTTCTTCTCCGGTTACGCCGCTTCCGGCTCCTTCAACCGCAGCGGCGTCAACCACGCCGCCGGGGCGCGCACGCCCCTGGCGGCGGTGTTCGCCTCCCTGTTCCTGGTGCTGGTGCTGCTGCTGGTGGCGCCCCTCGCGGCTTACCTGCCCACGGCGGCCATGGCGGGCATCCTGTTCCTGGTGGCCTGGGGCCTCATCGATACCCACCACATCCGGCTGCTGCCGCGCATCAGCCGGCGGGAGACGGCGGTGCTGTGGCTGACCCTGATCGGCACCCTGCTGGACCTGGAGAAGGGCATCTTCCTGGGCATCGCCGCCTCCCTGATCCTGTATCTCTACCGCACCTCGCGCCCCACCCTGGAAGCGGTGGTGCCGGACCCGGACCCGGCCAGCTACCACTATGTAGCGGCCCACGGCCGGCCCGAGTGCCCCCAGGTGGGCCTGGTGCGGCTCAACGGTTCCATCTTCTTCGGCGCCGTGGCCCACCTGCGCGACCAGTTCCGGGAGATGACGGAGCGGTCGCCCTGGCGCCGCCACTGGGTGGTGATGGCCAGCGGCATCAACTTCGTGGACCTGGAGGGCGCGGAATTCCTGGCCGAGACCGCCCGGCGCCTGGCCCGGGAGGGCGGCAGTCTGGGCTTCTACCGCATGAAGGACGGCGTGGCGGACACCCTGCGCCGGGCCGGCCTGATGGACGACATCGGCGCGGCCAACCTGTATCCCGCCCGGTCGCGGCCCGCCGAGGTCCTGTTCCCGCGCCTGCATGCCGACGTGTGCGCGGCCTGCCCCCATCGTCTGTTCCGGCCCTGCTTGGAACTGGTGGCGCCCGTGGCCGAAGCCACGCCTGCCACGGCGTCCGTCCCCGCCGGGGAGCGCGTGCCCGTCTTCCCCATTCCCGTCATTTCCCAAGGAGCCCCGTCATGAAAACCTATCAACGCATCCTGGTGCCCGTGCCCGCCGACGGCCGGGTCGACATCCTGTTGCACCGCGCCGCGGATCTGGCGGCCGCCCACCCCCGTGTCCGGTTGCTGGCCTTGCGGGTGGTGGACAGCCGCGCCGGCTTCGAGGCCGAAGGCCCCGCCGGCAGCCTGCCCGGCGACCGGGCCGCGCGCCGGGTGCCGGAGGCCCGCAAGCGGCTGGACCTGGCCCTGTCCCGCGCCAACCTGTCCTGGGCGGAGGCCCAAGTCACCTGGGGTGAGCCCCGGGCGGTACTGGCCGATGTGGTGCGCGACTGGTCCCCCGACCTGGTCGTCGCCTGCGCGGGCGAACTGCCCGGCGGCTTGGCGAACGGCACCGACGTCCTCAGCGTGGGCTGCCGGGGGGTGTTCGCCCGCCTGGCCGACGCCTTCCGGCTGCCGGCGGCAGGTCACGCCTGAAGGACAGGCGATCAGTCCTTGGCGCCTTCGTAACGCTTCAGCTTGCGCCACAGGGACACCCGGTCGATGCCCAGCATCTGGGCCGCCAGGGTCTGGTTGCCGTGGGCTTCATCCAGTACCCAGAGGATGTAGTCCCGTTCCTGTTCCTCCAAGGGGATGACCTTGCCGTCCCGGCGGCGGAAGGCGCGGATGGTGAGGTCCCGCAGGTCGTCGGGCAGGTGGGCGGCTTCCAGGGTGTCACCCTGGCACAGGGCCACGCCGCGTTCGATGATGTTCTCCAATTCCCGCACGTTGCC
>CAZREY010000149.1:0-6689 GCA_964599015.1 uncultured Thiobacillus sp. | reverse complement strand
TGTGACGCGGGCCGCGAAGGGGAGCTGATCTTCAATTACATCGTGCAGCACAGCGGCACGAAAAAGCCGGTGCAACGCCTGTGGCTGCAATCCATGACCCAGGGCGCCATACGCGAGGGTTTTTCCGGCCTGAAGGAGGCCGCCGAGGTGGAGGGCCTGCGCACCGCCGCCGTGTGCCGCGCCGAAAGCGACTGGCTCATCGGCATCAACGGCACCCGGGCCATGACCGCCTTCAACTCCAAGACCGGCGGCTTCCACCTCACCACCGTGGGCCGGGTGCAGACACCCACCCTTACCGTGGTGGTGGAGCGGGAGGAGAAAATCCGCGCCTTCAAGCCCCGTGCCTATTGGGAACTGGAGGCCCGCTTCAAGGGCACGAAGGGGGAATACACAGGGCGCTGGTTCGACGAGAGATTCAAGAAAGACGAGAGCGACGAGCACGCCACCGCGTATCGCATCTGGGAACAGCGAGAGGCGGAGGCCATCCGTGCCGCCTGCCTGGGCAAGTCCGCCAGGGCGGAGGAGGAGACCAAGCCCTCCAGCCAGCTCTCCCCGCTGCTCTATGACCTTACCAGCCTGCAGCGGGAAGCCAATAGCCGCTTCGGCTTCTCCGCCAAGACCACCCTGGGCCTGGCCCAGGCCCTGTATGAAAAACACAAGGTCCTGACCTATCCCCGGACCGATGCCCGGGCCCTGCCCGAGGACTATCTGGCCACCGTGAAGGATGTGCTGGGCAATCTGCCCGAGGAATACGCGGCCTTCGCCGGGGAGATCAAGGCCAACGGCTGGGTGAAGGCCAACAAGCGCATCTTCAACAACGCCAAGATTTCCGACCACTTCGCCATCATCCCCACGGGCAACGCCCCCAAGTCCCTGTCCGAGGCGGAAGAGAAGATCTACGACATGGTGACCCGCCGCTTCCTGGCGGTGTTCTACCCGGCGGCGGAGTACCAGATCACCACCCGCATCACCCGGATTGGCAAGGAGGCCTTCAAGACCGAAGGACGGGTGCTGGTGAACCCGGGCTGGCTGGCGGTGTATGGCAAGGGTGCCCAAGTGGAGGACGAGGAGGGCGCTGGCCCCAGCCTGTCGCCTCTGGTGAAAGGCGAAGCCCTGAACACCGAGGATGTGGCCCTGAAGGCCGCCCAGACCCGTCCGCCGCCCCGCTTCACCGAGGCCACCCTGCTCACCGCCATGGAAGGTGCCGGCAAGATGGTGGAGGACGAGGAACTGCGTGCCGCCATGGCCGGCCGGGGCCTGGGTACGCCGGCCACCCGGGCCCAGATCATCGAGAACCTCATCGCCGAGACCTACCTGCACCGGGAGGGCAAGGAACTGGTACCCACGGCCAAGGCCTTCTCCCTCATCACCCTGCTGCGGGGCCTGGGCATCACCGAGCTGGCCTCGCCGGAGATGACCGGCGCCTGGGAATACAAGCTGGCCCAGATGGAGAAGGGAGGCCTGTCACGGGACGCCTTCATGGGCCACATCGTCGCCCTGACCCAGGAGATCGTGGACCGGGCCAAGCGCTACGAGTCCGATACCGTGCCGGGCGATTTCGTCACGCTTTCGGTGCCTTGCCCCAAGTGCGGCGGCGTGGTGAAGGAGAACTACAAGAAGTTTGCCTGCCAATCCTGTGACTGGAGCGCCTGGAAGATCGTGGCCGGGCGCCAGTTCGAGATCGAAGAGATGGAAACCCTGTTGCGGGACGGCCGGGTGGGCCCCCTCACCGGCTTCCGCAACAAGATGGGTCGGCCCTTCGACGCGGAAATACGCCTCAATGACGAGAAACAGCCCGAATTCGACTTCGGCCAGCCCCGGGAGGGGGAAGGCGAGGCGGAAGAGGTGGACTTCTCCGGCCAGGAATCCCTGGGGCCCTGCCCGAAATGCGGCGCCCGGGTGTTCGAGCGGGGCACCGCCTATATATGCGAGCGCAGCGTCGGCGCCGCCAAGTCATGCGATTTCCGCAGCGGCAAACTGATCCTGCAGCAGCCCGTGGAACCTGCCCAGATGCGCAAGCTTTTGGCGGAGGGCAAGACGGACCTGCTCACCGGCTTCGTCTCCGCCCGCACCCGGCGCAAGTTCTCCGCCTTCCTGGTGCGGGACAAGGACGGCAAGGTGGGCTTCGAATTCGAGGCCCGGGAGCCCCGTGCCAAGGGGGCCGGCAAGCCGGCGCCAGCGGGCCGGGAACTGGGCCCCCACCCGGCGGACGGCAAGCCCATCCAGGTCAAGTCCGGCCGTTTCGGGCCCTATGTCCAGCACGGCAAACTCATGGCCTCCATCCCCAAGGACCGCACCCCGGATGAAGTCACCCGGGACGAGGCGGTAGCCCTGCTGGCGGAAAAAGCCGCCAAAACCGCCAAGTGACATGCAGGGGCACCGGCCCCGCAAGATTGAAGCCGTCCCATGTCGCAAGCCCCGGTCCTGCTCAATGTCATCGAACTGCTGGGCTACCCCAATCTGCGCCCGCTCTATGAGCGCCTGGGCTACCGGGTGCTCACCGAATTCTCCGTGCGCAAGGCCATCAGCCTCATGCGCAAGGAAAAGCCGTCGGTCATCGTGGCGGATTTCTACTTCCAGCCGGATTTCCGCGACCGGGTCAGCAACCTGGAGTCCTTGTTGGCCACGGCCCAGTCCCTCAAGGACGTGAAGGTGGTGGTGTTGTACGAGGCGCGTCACGAACATGCGCTGGAACGGCTCAGACAGCGGTTCCGTATCGATGCGGCGTTGACGCTGCCGGCAAAGGAATTGGACATCGAGTCCGTCCTTGGTGTTTTGCGGACATAAGATAAGGACTGCGCGGACTGGCCTCCTTTGTCCATGAGCCTGGTTCTGCCGGTGGTTCATTTACTACTGCTGTTTCGTGCTCCCCCTCTCCTTGACGGGAAATCCTGCGGCGCGGTAAGGGGGGCTTCCTTCCTTGGCAGACTTGCGGCCATCGGCAATCCTTGCGATGGTAAGCACTGCCCACGGGGTGAGTGCAGTCGTGAACCTTTGGGCCCACGTTGTTTCCGTGGCTTGAGTATGCGCACACCATGAATTTCACATCGGACTTGCACAATATGGATCGGTTGAATACCAGGGCTCGCCTGGCGAAACATTCCAGGGTCTTGCTGCTGAGCGGTTGCCTGTTGGCCCAGTTCGCGGGCGCCGCGTCCCAGGGGGGCGACTACTATGAGGACGCCTTGCGTCGCTATGACGCCAGGGACGTGCAAGGCGCCATCGTCCAGCTCAAAAATGCCCTGCAACAGAACCCCAAGCTGCTGCCAGCCCAGGTCCTGTTGGCCGAGGCCTATCTCCTCACCGGTTCCCCCGCCGCCGCCGAGGTTGCCCTGGAGGCGGCGGAGAAACTGGGGGCCGACCGGACGGTGACGGCACCCAAATTTGCCCAGGCCTACCTGGGCCAGTTCAAGTACCAGGCTTTGTTGGATCGCGTGGTACCCCAGGGCCTTCCCCCTATGGTGGCGGCGGAGGTGCTGGTCTACCGCGCTGGCGCTTACATGGGGCTGGGTAATCTCAAGCAGGCGGCACAGTCCTTGCGGGAGGCGGAAAAACTGGGTCCGGAATCGGTCAAGGTCAAGGTTGCCCAAGGCACCTTGGCGTTGCAGCAGAACAATGTGCAAGGTGCTCGGGCCATGGCCGACCGGGCCGTGGCCCTGGCCCCCAACGATTCCGGAGCCTGGAATCTGAAGGCATCCGTTGCCCACCTGGGAGGGGATGTCCAGACCGCCCTCTCCGCCTATGGCAAGGCCCTGAGCCTGAATCCGGATTTCATGGAGGCGCGTGTCGCCCGCGCCGGTTTGCTGTTGGACGTGAACCGCCGGCAGGAAGCGGATGAAGACATCAAGGCCTTGGAGAAATTCACCGCCGTGGACCCGCGCGCTGCTTACCTGGTCGCTTTGTCAGCCGCTCGGCGTGGCGATGCGGAAGCCACGCGCAAGGCCCTTTCCGAGGCCGCCGGCATTGTCGACCAACTGCCTCCGGAGTTGATCAAGCGCAACCCTCAACTGCTGATGTTGGGCGGGCTGGCCCATTACGGCTTGCGCACGCCTGAGAAGGCACGCGCTTACCTTCAGGGCTATATCGCCTTGCAGCCGCGCCAAGCGGGGGCCAGAAAGCTATTGGCCTCCATCCTGCTGGACGCGGGGGACTACAAGGAGGCCATTCAGTTGCTCTACCCCCTATCCGAAGGGGCCGCTCCCGATCCGCAAGTGCTCACCATGCTGGCCTCCGCCTATCTGGGCAGAAAGCAATACGTGCAGGCGAGTGATTTGTTCGAACAGGCGGCCAGAGTTGCACCAGGCAACCCCGATGCCGCCGTGGGCTTGGGCATGACCCACCTGGGGGCGGGGCGGATCGGCCAAGGCATGAGCGAGTTGCAGGAGGTATTCGCCAAGGACCCCGGCCAAACCCGCGCGGGCCTTGTCCTGGCGACCCAGCACCTGCGCCGCGGCGAGTCTGGGCGGGCCGTCGAGATCTTGCGCAAGATCGAGGCCCGGGAGCCCGCCAACCTGGCTGTCCTCAATCTGCTGGGTACGGCGCTGCTGGCCAACAAGGATGCGGTCAGCGCCCGCGCAGCCTTTACCAAGGCTGCGGTGCAGCAACGCAATTTCATGCCTGCCCAAATCAACATTGCCCGCCTGGATATGGCCGAAGGCAGGGCGGACGCGGCGCGCAAGCGGCTCAATGCCATCCTGAAAGCGAGTACGGACCATCCAGAGGCCCTTTTTGTGCTTGCGGGACTGGAGGAACGGGCCGGCCGTGTTAACGAGTCCATACGTTTGTTGGAACGGGTGCGCGCCGGTAAGACCAAGCCCCTGCCCCCCCTCCTCCATCTGGTGGAACTCTACCTTGCCCGCGGCGATGCCAAGAATGCCCTGTCCGTGGCCCAAGACCTGGAGGCTGCTCACCCCGGCAACCTGGCGGCGCAGGAGGCGGTGGGGCGCGCCTACCTGGCGGGCGGAAGCGTGGAAAAGGCCAGAGCCAGCTTCAACCGCATGATTCGCGACGCTGGTTACGACAGCGCGGCCCTGGTCAGGGTCGCCCAACTGCTGATGGAGGTGCGGGCCTTCGATGATGCCGGCCACGCCCTGAACAAGGCCCTTGGCAACAAGCCGGGATTCCTGCCCGCTCGTGCCGCCATGGTGGAACTGGACCTGCGGGCAGGCCGCCTGGCCGAGGCGGAGAAGCGGGCTCTGGAGTTGCGCGCGGCCCACCCAGGGCTGCCCGCAGTCTCCCGCCTGCTGGGCATGGTCTACATGGCCCAGAAAAAGCCCGCCGCCGCCATCAACGAATTCAAGGCCGCCCTGGCCCGGGAGAGGAACGGTGCCAATACGCTGGCCCTGTTCCAGGCACATCTGGAGGCGGGCGATGGCAAGGCGGCCATCGAGTTGATGCGTTCCTGGTTGCGCGACAACCCTCTCGACACGGCGGCCGAAGCTGCCCTAGCCGAGGCCTATCTGCGCATGGGCGACCTGCCCCAGGCCCGGTCCGCTTACCAGGCCTATCTCAAGAAGCGCCCCAAGGATGCCGCCGCCCTCAACAACCTGGCGAACATCGCCCTCAAGCTCGACGATCCCCAAGCGCTTACCTACGCCCGACAGGCCCAAGCGCTGGCCCCGGGCAATCCCAACGCCGCCGATACCCTGGGCTGGATTCTGGTGCGACGTGGCCAGGCACAGGAGGCCTTGCCCTATCTGCGCGATGCCCGCCTGCGTGCCGCAAGCAACCCCGTCATCCAGTACCACCTGGGGGTGGCGCTGCATCAGCTGGGGCGCAAGACGGAAGCAAGGCGTGAATTGCAGGGCGCACTGGCCGCTTCCGGCCACTTCGAGGGGGCGGACGATGCCCGTGCCTTGTTGCGGCAGCCATGAGAGGCGCGCAAGCAGTAGATGCAGCCGCTTCCTGGGAGATGTCGGATTTCTTTACGTCAATATGGCCCCTTAATGGGGTTGTGACGGTAATGCATTGTTTTTTAATGGTTTAATGACTTGGTATCGTTTTTGCTGGTAAATGTGCAAGGAACTCATCCTTGCCAAAGGAACCAACATGAAAAATCTGTCCCGCAAACAAGTGGTCAGCCATTTTGTTATGGCTTTGGGGGTTTCCGCCGCCGGGCTGGCCCAGGCCGACACCACCTATACCTATACCTACGACTACAACTGGACGGTCAATAATTGCACGAACAACTGGTATGCCAGTTGCGGCCTCACTGGCAACCAGACGGGGAGTTCCGTTGATCCGTCCCCGGCTCCCGCGGACCCGAATCCTGTGCCGGCCAGCATTGGCGCGACAGCGACCGGTTGGGCCAATACTTCCAATAGCAACACGACGCTTGCACAAGGAGAGGTGCAGGCCTGGGGTGGTGGGCTGGGGGTACGGAATGCGGACTACGTGAACGGCTCTGACGAGGACGAAGGCGGTTACCCTGAGCATGCCGTTGACAACAATGAACGCAAAGACTCCATCCTGTACGAATTTGGCAAGGCCATTTCCCTCACGGAAGTGTCGCTGAGCTGGTGGACCAATGATTCAGACCTCACCGTGATGGCCTACACTGGCGACACGCCCTTCAGCGGCGTGGCAGGCCTGACTTATGCCCAGTTGCTGACTGCGGGTTGGGAAGTCATCGGCCATTACTATGATGTCGGGAACCTGCCCGGTGACAAGGTGGATATCTCCGCCGATAC
>CAZREY010000148.1:0-6691 GCA_964599015.1 uncultured Thiobacillus sp. | reverse complement strand
ATGCGGGAACTGATCCAGCAGATGGGCGCGGTCCATGGCGAGGTGCATCACCTGCTGGGCGACCCGGCCTCCGCCATCCTGGAGATCGATCGCAAGGTCACCGACTTCATCCGCTCCGATGTCTATCCCCTGGAAGCCTGGCCCGTGCCCCTGGCCGCAAGCTTGATCCCGTGGATCGACGTGCAGCTGCCCTCCGGCCAGTCCAAGGAGGAATGGAAGGCCCAGGTGGAGTGCAACAAGATCCTCGGCCGCTCGGACAACCAGATCCCCATCGACGGCCTCTGCGTGCGGGTGGGCGCCATGCGCTGCCATTCCCAGGCCCTGACCATCAAGATGACCAGGGACGTGCCCCTGGACGAGATCCACGGCATCATCGCCGAGCACAACGACTGGGTGAAGGTGGTGCCCAACGATCGCCAGATCACCATGGAGCAGCTCACCCCCGCCGCCGTCACCGGCACCCTCACCGTGCCCGTGGGCCGCATGCGCAAGCTGAATATGGGCAAGGATTACCTCTCCGCCTTCACCGTGGGCGACCAGCTCCTGTGGGGCGCCGCCGAGCCCCTGCGCCGCATGCTGCGCATCCTGCTGGAAGGCTGAGTTGGCTGCCAAGGGCGTGGACTCCCAATTCGACCTGGCGGTGCTGGGGGCGGATGACCCGCAGGGGGAATCGTTTCTCAAGGCCCTGGAAGACAGCGAAGTCCAGGTTGGCCGCATTTACCCCCTGGCGCTGGGGGAAACCGAAGGCATCGTTGCCTTCCGCGGCGAGGAATGGCCTTGCCTACCCGCCGACGGCTTCGATTTCGGCCTGGCCCAGGCATTGGTGGTGGCCAGCCCCGGCGCGGCCGCGCGGCGCCTGGTTGGAGAGGTGCACGGCAAGCATCCTGTCATGCCGCTGTTGTCCATGGACGAGTTGATCC
Organism: uncultured Thiobacillus sp.; assembly: GCA_964599015.1. GTDB lineage: Bacteria > Pseudomonadota > Gammaproteobacteria > Burkholderiales > Thiobacillaceae > PFJX01. The sequence goes on along the minus strand of CAZREY010000148.1, from coordinate 5,771 downwards.
CCGCTCCTGCCCTGGCCGTGGCACGGTTGCTGAAGGTGTTGTCCGCCGTGGGGGGCGGTGTGACACAGGCGGAAGCCTTCGTGACCCTGCCGGTGGCTCTGGCGGGCAAGCCTGGCGTGGATGAACTGGTCAACCAGTCCCGGGGCCTGTTCAACATGGAACCCCCCGATCCGGAGGTCTTTCCCTTGCAGATCGCCTTCAATGTCATTCCACAGATGGACGATGCCACCCATCGCTACAGCCCCGGCAGGCTCTCCGCGATGGTTCGAGACCAATTGTCCTTGCCGGCTACAGGGTTTACGGGGGCATGGGCGCCCCTGTTTTTTGGCGCCGCAACTGCATTGCACGTTCGCCTGGGGGAACCCGTGGGGGTGATGGACCTGCGCCAAGCGCTGAAACGGCAGGAGGGTATTTGCGTGATGGAGTCGGATATTCCTGCGGGCAACCCCACGCCGGCTACAGATTCGGCGGAAAGTGCCGATATATTCCTCGGACAGGTGCGGGTGGAGGAAAACAATGTCCGCCTGTGGTTGGTGTATGACCCCCTGCGCCTGGAAGCGGAGCAAATGGTTTCGGCCGTGGAAAATTGGATTGAAATACCGATAAATTCGATGCTAACGTAAAAAGCACTTAAGGTTACGCACCTAACTTCATGAGACATTTGAAAAAAACGGATGTATCCGGGTTGGGAGTGAACGGCATCATGGCTCAAGGTTGAGGAAAAGGCGGAGAGATGAAAAAATCCATTAAAATCAGTGGGTTGTTGTCAGCGCTGCTGCTTGCTTGTGGAGGTGCCCACGCTGCCGGTCTTGGCAAGCTCTCCGTGCAGTCCGCTCTGGGACAGCCGCTGAGAGCGGAAATCGAGTTGCTGTCGGTTACCAAGGACGAGCTCCCCGGTATCTCCGCCCGCCTGGCCAGCCAGGAATTGTTCCGCCAAGCACGCATCGACCGGTCGGGAGCCCTCGGCGCCCTGGAGTTCGATGTGGCCCAGCGCGCCAATGGCCAGCCCGTGATCCGCATCAGTTCGTCGACCCCCATGGCGGATCCCTTCCTGGACATGCTGATCGAACTCAATTGGAGTACGGGACGCATCATCCGCGAGTACACCATCCTCCTGGACCCGTCCACGGAAGGGCGTGCCGCGCCCCAGGCCGCAGCGGTCAAACCGGCGGTGTCGACCGGCGTCGCGCCGGCCAAGGAAACCGCAGCCGCAGAGGCCACCAAGGCTGAACAGGATGCCGCGAAGCCAGTGGCCAAGCCGGCCAAGGCCGCGCCGTCCCGCTACGGTCCGGTCAAGTCCGGGGAGACCCTCAGGTCCATCGCCGGGCGGGTCAGGAACCAGGAGGTCACTCTCGAACAGATGATGGCTGGCCTCTACCTGACCAACAAATCCGCCTTCATCGACAGCAACATGAACCTGTTGAAAAAAGGGGCGGTGCTGAACGTGCCCGCCGCGGAGGCGGTGAATCTCCAAGCCTCGCCGAGCCAGGCCATGCGCATGATCCAGAATCATGTGGAGGAATGGCATGCCTACCGCAGCAAGGTCGCGTCGGTGGCGGGGGAGGCGCCTGAGTCCCAGGCGGAAGGCAAGGCCGCTGCTGGCAAGATCACGCCCAAGGTTGAAGACAAGACCCCGCCCTCGGCCGCGCCCAAGGACGTACTCAAGCTTTCCAAGGGCGAACCCGCCTCGGGCGGCAAGCCTGATGCCAAGACCCAGGAACGCCTCCAGGCCCTTGAGGAGGAACTGGCCGCCAGATCCCGTGCCCTGCAGGAATCCCAGGATCGCGTAGGCCAGTTGGAGCAGGCGGTGCGCGACATGCAGCAACTGCTGGCGATGAAGTCCCAGGAGGCGGCGAAACCCGGCGTGGCACCTGTGGCCCCCGCAGCCCCCGAGGCTGCCCAGCCCCCGGCCCCCGAACCCACGCCGGCCCCGGCCGCCAAGTCTGCGCCTGCGCCTGTACCGCCGGTTCCGCCCGCTCCGGCCCAGGAAGAAACCAGCTGGCTGTCCACGTTCCTGAGCAATCCCATCTACATCGGCGGCCTGGTGGCGGCGGGCCTGCTGTCCGGCCTGCTCTGGATGATGATGATGGGCAGTCGCCGTCGCCAGGGCCTGAACAAGTTCGAAGACAGCATCATGACCGGCGGCGAGTTCAAGAGCGGTGCCGTGTTCAATACCGGTGGCACCGGGCCGGCAGCGGGGCCCAGCAACACCGAGGGCAGCATGCTGCTTACGGACTTCAGCCGTCTGGGGCTGGGGGCCATCGACACCCACGAAGTGGATCCCATCGCCGAGGCCGAGGTCTACATGGCCTATGGCCGTGATGCCCAGGCGGAGGAAATCCTCAAGGAGGCCCTGGAGAAGGACTCCAGCCGCCACGAGATCGCCCTGAAGCTGCTGGAGATCTATGCCGCCCGCAAGGACCCCCTGGCCTTCGAAACCACGGCCAGCGAACTCTATGCGGGCCTTGGCGGCCAGGACACGCCGGTGTGGCAGCGTGCCGCCGAGATGGGGCGCTCCATCGATCCAGACAATCCCCTTTACCGCATGGCCCAGGGACAGTCCTTCACTGCTTCTTCCGAGGCCAGTGCCATGGTGCCCGAGGAGGAGCCCCGCGCGACAGCCGAGGCCACGCCCCCTGCCGCCGCGGCCGACGACATGGCGCTGGATTTCACGTCTTCCTTTGGGTCCCCCGCGGTGGCCGAACCCGTCGCGCCGGTGGAGATGGAGAGTGCCCTGGACTTCACTTCCACCTTCGGTCAGCCCGAGCCCGAGGGCATGCATGGCGAAGAAGGCGGTGCAACCACCGAAGCCTTGTCGATGGATGCTGTCTCCATGGAATTCGAGCCGGTGGTCTCCGAAGTGGAGCCGGAACCGGTCGAGCAGGAAGCCGTGTTCGAGGTGTCCGGGGAAGCCCCCGAGTTCCATGTCTTGGCCGAGCCCCAGGCGGAAGCTGAGGTACCCGAGGTCATCGAGCTGGAGTTGCCCGAGGTAGTGGCCGCGGAGTCACCCGTGGAAGAAGTGGCCGAGGCCCTGCCCGAACTTGATTTGAGCAGCATCGACCTGGATCTGGAGGTGGAAGCACCCCAGGAAGCCGCGCCTGCGCTGGAGGTTGAAGCGCCCGTGGCGCCGGATTTGGAATCAGCCCTGGAGCTGCCGGTGGAGGTGGTGGAGCTGGCGGCGCCCGAAACCCAGGCGGCGCCGGCGGGTATGGATCCCGCCCTGTGGGAAGAGGTCAATACCAAGCTGGACCTGGCCAGGGCCTACCTAGAAATGGGGGATCGGGAGGGTGCCCGGGAAATCCTGCAGGAGGTGACTCAGGAGGGGGACGATGCCCAGAAGGCGGAAGCGAACAAGCTCCTCTCCGAGGCGGGTTGATTGCACCCAGGCAGCAGAATCCTGATCTATGTCCTGGCAGCCCTGGTGATCCCAGGGCTGTCTTTTTTCCCGGGGACGATATGCATGGCCGCGGCCCTGATCAGTGTCGCCTGGCAACGCCGGCATCCTCTGCATTTGATCTGGCGCACGCGATGGTTGCTCCTGGTGCTGGTGCTGGGCTACGGATTCGGCTTGCCCGGCGACGGCATCTGGCCGTTCATGGGCGAGTGGGGCCCCACCCTGCAAGGCCTGGTCCTGGGCGCGGAGCATGCCTTCCATCTGATGGCCTTGCTGCTTTGGCTGGATGTGCTGGTGTTGAGCCTTGCCGGCGAACAGCTGCTGTCCGGGCTCCATGCCCTGATGAGGCCCCTGGCCTTGCTGGGGGTGGACACCGGCCGCGTCGCCCTGCGCCTGGCCCTCACCCTCAAGGCCATCGAGCGCCTGGAGCAGGGCGGCCGACAGTTGCTCGGGCAGCAACATCAAAGAGAGCGCGGTAACCTGCGCCGACTGTTCGATCCTGTTCCCAGCGAGTGGGTGCCTGCCCACGTCGTGCTCAGGCATTACCCCGTCCGCAACCGTGATGTGCTGATTCCCGTGTTGTTCCTGGCGGGATACGGCCTGCTCGCCTGGTCCGGCGCATGGAAATGAACCGTGTCTGAGCCGCGACGCGTGGTCCTGGGGCTGGAGTATGACGGCTCGCTTTTTTGCGGTTGGCAGACCCAGCCGGGGCGCTGCGCCGTGCAGGACCGCCTGGAGGACGCCCTGTCGATCATCCACGGCGGGCCGTTGCGCACCATCACCGCGGGTCGTACCGATGCGGGTGTCCACGCCGTCGGCCAGGTGGTGCATTTCGATGTACGGAATCATCGCCCGGAAAGCGCCTGGGTCCGCGGCGTGAATGCCCACCTGCCTGTGGGGATATCGGTGCTTTGGGCCCGGGAGGTGGGGCCCGACTTCGACGCCAGGCGCAGCGCCCTGGAACGCTGCTACCGCTATGTCCTCCTCAACCGCAGCGTGCGTCCCGCCTTGCTGGCGGGCAAGGCGGGGTGGGTGCACGGCGATCTGGACCTGGCCGCCATGGCGGAAGGGGCTGGCCATTTGTTGGGCACCCATGATTTCTCCGCCTTCCGCGCCGCCGAGTGCCAAGCCAAGAGTCCGGTAAGGGATTTGCGGGTGGCGACGGCGGCCCGGCGGGGAGAATTCGTGGTTTTTGAATTCCGCGCCAACGCCTTCCTGCACCATCAGGTGCGCAACATGGTGGGGGCCCTGGTTTGGGTGGGGTTGAAGCGCCGTCCACCCTCCTGGGTGGGAGAACTGCTGGCTTCCAGGGACCGCGCCCGGGGGGCGGCCACCTTCGCCCCCGACGGTCTCTACCTGGCCGAGGTGAAATACGACCCGATCTGGGGATTGCCGGCAAGCGGTGGCATCATGCCGTTCCTGCCTCTGGATTCGTAAGCATCATGCCCACCCGCATCAAGATCTGCGGCATCACCCGCGTCGAGGACGGCCTGGCCGCCGCCCGGGCGGGAGCCGATGCCATTGGCCTGGTCTTCGCCGAGAAAAGCCCCCGCCGGGTCAGTCCGGAACAGGCCCGGGGCATTGCCGACGCGCTGCCCCCCTTCATCACGACGGTGGCCTTGTTCGTGAATGCCGCCCCCCGGGATGTGGAACGGGTCATTGCCCAGGTGCGGCCGGCCTGCCTGCAATTCCATGGCGAGGAAACGCCGGACTATTGCGCGTCCTTCGGCCTGCCCTGGCTGAAGGCTGTCCGGGTCAGGCCGGGGGTGGATTTGCTACAATTCGCCGCCCGCTATGGCGGTGCCCAGGGGCTGTTGCTGGATGCCTACAGCCCCGCCGCCCACGGCGGCACCGGCGAGCGTTTCGACTGGGGGCTGATCCCGGCTGACATGCCCCGGCCCGTGGTGCTGGCGGGGGGGCTGAGGCCGGCCAATGTGGCCGAGGCGGTCCGTGTTGCCCGTCCCTGGGCGGTGGATGTCTCCAGCGGCGTGGAGTCCGCGCCGGGCATCAAGGATGGATCCAAGGTAGCTGCTTTCGTGAACGAGGTAAGGCAAGTCGATGTACAACTATCCCGATAACGGCGGACATTACGGCCCCTACGGCGGCATCTACATGGCGGAGACGCTGATGCCGGCGGTGGATGAACTGAAGCGCCAGTACCTGCGTTTCCGCGATGACCCGGAGTTCAAGGCCGAGTTCGCCTACGAGCTGAAGCACTATGTGGGCCGTCCCAGCCCCATCTATCACGCAAGGCGCCTGTCCGAGCACTGCGGCGGCGCCCAGATCTACCTCAAGCGGGAAGACCTGAACCACACCGGCGCCCACAAGATCAACAACGCCATCGGTCAGGCCCTGCTGGCCAAGCGCATGGGCAAGA
>CAZREY010000147.1:0-6746 GCA_964599015.1 uncultured Thiobacillus sp. | reverse complement strand
GCCGCTCGAAGTCGTGGCCGTAGGTGTCCATGTGGTCCGCGTCGATGTTGGTCACCACGCTGATCACCGGCGACAGGTGCAGGAAGGAGGCGTCGGACTCGTCCGCCTCCGCCACCAGATATTCGCCCCGTCCCAGGCGGGCGTTGGCGTCCGCCGCCAGCAGCTTGCCGCCGATGACGAAGGTGGGGTCGCAGCCCGCCTCGTTCAGCACGCTGGCCACCAGGCTGGTGGTGGTGGTCTTGCCGTGGGTGCCGGCGATGGCGATGCCCTGCTTGAAGCGCATCAGCTCCGCCAGCATCATGGCCCGGGCCACCACCGGGATGCGCGCCGCCCGGGCGCCCCGCACCTCCGGGTTGTCCTCGTTGATGACGCTGGAGATCACCACCACGTCCGCCCCCTGCATGTGGGCCTCGGCATGGCCCTGGAACACCTGGGCACCCATGGCCTGGAGCCGCCGGGTGACGGCGTTGCTGGCGGCGTCGGAGCCGGACACCTGGTAGCCCAGGTTGATGAGCACCTCGGCGATGCCGCTCATGCCGGCGCCGCCGATGCCCACGAAGTGGATGTGCCGGACCTTGTGTTTCATATGCTGCCTCCGGCCGCGGGAAACGGGAAAGGGGAAACGGGAAACGCCAGCCCGGCGCGCTTCTCACGTTTCTCTTTTCCCATTTCCCTTTTCCCGTAATTCATTTCGCCAACTCCTTCACCACTTCGGCCACCCGGATCGTGGCGTCCGGCCTGGCCAGCCCCCGGGCCTTTTCCGCGTGGGCCAGAATGTCTTCCCGGCTCAGGCCTTGCAGCCAGTCGGCCAGGGCTTCCGGGGTGAGTTCGGTTTGCTGCTTCAGCCAGGCGGCCCCCGCATCCGCCAGGAAGCGTGCGTTGGCGGTCTGGTGGTCGTCCACGGCGAAAGGGAAGGGCACGAACAGGGCGGCGGAACCGCTGGCGGCCACCTCCGCCACGGTGAGGGCCCCGGCGCGGCAGATCACCACGTCGGCCCAGGCATAGGCCTCGGCCATGTCGGCGATGAAGTCCAGGCATTCCGCGTCCACGCCCGCCCCGGCGTAGTGGCCCTTGAGCACGTCCAGATGCTGGCGGCCGGACTGGTGGCGCACCTGGGGGCGTTGTGCGGCCGGGATATGGGCCAGGGCCAGGGGCACCCGTTCGTTCAGGGCGGCGGCCCCCAGGCTGCCGCCAATCACCAGCAGGCGCAGGGGGCCTTCCCGTCCGGCCAGGCGTTCGGCGGGGGCGGGCAGGGCGGCGATTTCCGGGCGCACCGGGTTGCCCACCCACTCGCCTTTGGATAGTGGGGAGTGGGAAGTAGGGAGTGGAGTGGCTTTCCCACTTCCCACTCCCCATTCCCCACTCCCCATCAACGGCAGCCCCAGCAGGACCCGGTCCGCCACATGGGACAGGATCTTGTTGGTGAGTCCGGCCACGGCGTTCTGCTCGTGGATCACCAGGGGCCTGGCCAGCAGGGAGGCCATCATGCCGCCGGGGAAGGCCACGTAGCCCCCCAGGCCCAGGGCCACGTCGGGCCGCTCCCGGAAGATGGCCCGGGCCGCCTGCCAGAAGGCCACCAGCAGGTTCATGGGCAGCAGCAATTTGGCAATCAGTCCCTTGCCCCGCACCCCCGCCACCCTCACCCAGGCCATGTCGAAGCCCTTCTCCACCGCCAGCCGGGCCTCCATGCCCGCCCGGGTGCCCAGCCACACCACGCGCCAGCCTTCGCCCCGCAGGTGTTCCGCCACCGCCAGGGCGGGCATGACGTGGCCGCCGGTGCCGCCGGCCATGATGAGCAGGGTTCTGCTGGGGAGTGGGGAATGGGGAGTGGGGAGTGGGGTGTTGCCTTTCCCACTTCCCTCTTCCCACTTCCCATTTCCGGCCGCCCTCATGTCCGTTTCCCCCGCATCAGACACCGGTTCTCGTGATCGATTCTGAGGAGCAGCGCCAGGGCCAGGCAGTTGGCGACGATGCCCGAGCCGCCGTAGCTCATCAGCGGCAGGGTGAGGCCCTTGGTGGGCAAGAGGCCCAGGTTCACGCCCATGTTGATGAAGGACTGGGTGCCCAGCCACACGCCCACGCCCTGGGCGGCCAGGGCCTGGAAGTTGCGGCCCATGAGGCCCGCCTGCCAGCCGATGGAGAAGGCACGCCAGGTGAGCCAGGCGAACAGCAGGATCACGGCCATGACCCCCACCAGGCCCAGTTCCTCGCCGATGACCGCCAGCAGGAAGTCGGTGTAGGCCTCGGGCAGATAGAACAGCTTCTCCACGCTGTCCCCCAGGCCCACGCCGGTGATCTCGCCCCGCCCCAGGGCGATGAGGGCATGGGTGAGCTGGTAGCCGGCGCCGTAGGGATCGCTCCAGGGGTCCAGATAGCTGGTGACCCGGGCCAGGCGGTAGGGGGACATGATCACCAGCAGCACGAAGCCGATGGCCAGCAACAGGATCAGGCCCACGAACAGGCGGGCGTTGAGGCCCCCCAGGAACAGCACGGCCAGGGCGATGGAGACGATGACCACGAAGGCGCCGAAGTCCGGTTCCATGAGCAGCAGGCCGCCCAGGCCCAGCATCACCAGGAACATGGGCATGAAGCCCTTCTTCAGGCTCTTCATGAAGGCCGCCTTGCGCACCGTGTAATCGGCGGCGTAGAGGATGGTGGCCAGCTTCATCAACTCCGAGGGTTGCAGGTTGCCCAGGGGACCCAGCGGGATCCAGCGCCGGGCACCGTAGACTTCCTTGCCGATGAAAGGGATGAGCACCAGCATGAGCAGCACGGCGCAGGCGATGAAGAAGCCAGGCGCGACCTTCTGCCAGACCCCCGTGGGCACCTGGAAGGCGGCATAGCCCAGGCCCAGGCCCACCACCAGATACATGGTGTGGCGCACCAGGTAGAAGGTAGCCCGGTTGTCCGCGCTCTTGGCGTCGGCGATGGCGATGGAGGCGGAATAGACCATGATCGTGCCCAGCACCAGCAGGGCCAGGGTGGCGAACACCAGACCCCAGTCGTAGGGTGTGAGGGCGCTGCGCTTGAGGGCGGCGTTATGAAACATGGCTCGTCTTCCTGCGCTCGGCCACGCGGCGTTCCGGGATGTCGGTCATGGCGGGCATGCGCCGCCGTTCTCCCTGGCGCTGTTCGGGAAACTTGGCGGCCAGGGTTTCCACGGCGGCGACGAAGACCTCGGCGCGATGGGCGTAGTTGCGGAACATGTCCCAACTGGCGCAGGCCGGGGACAGCAGAATGGCGTCGCCGGGCTGGGACAGGCCGTAGGCCTGGACCACCGCCGCTTCCATGGATTCCGCCCGCATCACCGGGCAGGCCCCCGCCACGGCCGTCTCGATGAGGGGACCGTCCCGGCCGATCTGGATCAGGGCCCGCACGTTGCCCACGGCGTCCTTCATGGGCGAGAAATCCTGGCCCTTGCCGTCGCCGCCAGCGATGAGCACCACGGGGACAGTGAAGCCCTTCAATGCCGCCACCGTGGCGCCCACGTTGGTGCCCTTGGAATCGTCGTAGAAGACGCGGCCCGCCATCTCCGCCACCTTTTGCACCCGGTGGGGCAGGCCTTCGAAGGTCTTCAGGGCGGGGATGAGGCCGTCATAGTCCAGGCCGATGCCGCGGCACAGGGCCAGGGCGGCCATGGCGTTGGCGGCGTTGTGCAGGCCGGCGATGGGGAGCTTGTCCACCGGCAGCAGGCCTTGCCCCGCCTCCGCCATCCATAGCCGTTCCTTCTGGCGCATGAGACAGAAATGGCCGATGGGCAGGACCTCGTCGGGGCCGCATTCCCCCTGGAGGCCGAATGTCCACTGGGTATGGCCGGGGCGGGCCATGGCCATCACCGCCGGGTCGTCCCGGTTCAACACCTGGATGCAGGAGGGCTTGGCCCGGCCCAGGTCCGTCTCCACGCCGAAGATGCGGGCTTTGGCGGCGGCATAGTCTTCCAGGCCGGCATAGCGGTCCATGTGATCCTGGGAAATGTTCAGCACCGTGGCGACGTCCGCCTCCAGACTGCGGGTGGTTTCCAGCTGGAAGCTGGACAATTCCAGCACCCATGCGTCCGGCGCCTTGTCCAGGGCCTCCCGGGCCTCCAGGGCTTCCAGCACCGGCAGGCCGATATTGCCTGCCACCACGGTATCAAGGCCGTAGGCGGCGCACAGGTGGCCGGCCAGGGCGGTGACCGTGCTCTTGCCGTTGGAGCCGGTGATGGCGATGACCTTGGCGCCGGAACCGCGGATGGCGCGGGCGAACAGTTCCACGTCCCCCGCCACGTCCTTGCCTGCGGCCACGGCGGCGGCCACTTCCGGCGTGGACAGGGCCACGCCCGGGCTCACCACCACCATGTCCGCCCAGGCGAAGTCCTCGGCGCGGAAGCCCCCCAGGGAGAGAGGCACCTCCGGGAAGGCCTCCCGCAGGCGCTGACCGTGGGGCGGCTCTTCGCGGGTGTCGGTGCCTCGCACCGTGGCGTCCCGTTCCACCAGCCAGCGCACACAGGACGCGCCCGTATCCCCCAGGCCCACCACCAGGGCCTTGATGCCGGAGAAGTTGGAGCCGTAGCGATTCATTCCGTCACCTCAGCTTCAACGAGGCCAGGCCGATGAGCACCAGCATCATGCTGATGATCCAGAAGCGGACGACTACCTGGGTTTCCTTCCAGCCCTTCTTCTCGAAGTGGTGATGGATGGGGGCCATGAGGAAGACCCGCTTGCCCCGCAGCTTGAAGGAGCCCACCTGGACCATGACCGAGATGGCCTCGGCCACGAACACTCCGCCCATGATGAACAGCACGATCTCCTGGCGCACGATGACCGCCACCACCCCCAGGGCGGCCCCCAGGGCCAGGGCCCCCACGTCGCCCATGAACACCTCGGCGGGGTAGGCGTTGAACCAGAGGAAGGCCAGTCCCGCCCCCACCATGGCGGCGCAGAACACCACCAGCTCGCCGGCGCCGGGGATGAAGGGCAGGCCCAGGTACTTGGAGAACACGGCGTGGCCGGCCACGTAGGCGAACACCGCCAGGGCCCCGGCCACCATGACCGTGGGCAGGATGGCCAGGCCGTCGGCGCCGTCCGTCAGGTTCACGGCATTGCTGGTGCCGACGATGACGAAGTAGGCCAGCACCACGAAGCCGATGGCCCCCAGGGGCATGACGATCTGCTTGAAGAAGGGCACGATGAGCTCGGTCTGGGCCGGCAGGTGGGCGGACCAGGCCAGCCAGGCGGCGATGAGGACGGCGATCACCGATTGCCAGAAATACTTCCAGCGGGAGGCCAGGCCCCGGGGATTCTTCTCCACCACCTTGCGCCAGTCGTCCACCCAGCCGATGGCGCCGAAGCCCACCAGGGTGAGGAGGGAGATCCACACGTAGCGGTTGGTCAGGTCGGCCCACAGCAGGGTGGTGACGGCGATGGCGGACAGGATCAGGGCGCCACCCATGGTGGGGGTGCCGGCCTTCACCAGGTGGGTCTGGGGGCCGTCGTCCCGCACCGGCTGGCCCACCTTCAGGGCGGTGAGCTTGCGGATCATCCAGGGGCCGACGATGAAGGAGATGACCAGGGCCGTGAGGGCCGCCAGCACCGCCCGCAGGGTGATGTAGTTGAAGACGTTGAACAGGCGGATGTCGTGGCCGATCCACTGGGCGAGCATCAGGAGCATGTGTTTTTCTCCATGAATGACTGCACCACCCGTTCCATCTGCATGAAGCGGGAGCCTTTCACCAGCACGGTCACGTCCGGGCCCAGGGCCTGTTCGATCTCGGCCAGGAGTTCCTCGATGCGTTCGAAGTGCATGGCGGCATTGGGTGTTGAACCTTGGCCGAAGCCTTGCACCGTGTTCACCGACATCTCGCCCAGGCACAGCAGACGGTCGATGCCGGCTGCCCGGGCCTTTTCTCCCACTTCCCGGTGCAGGGCCGGGGCCTCGGGCCCCAGCTCGCCCATGTCCCCCAGCACCAGGATGCGGGTGCCGGGCCGGGCGGCCAGCACGCCGATGGCGGCCAGCACCGAATCCGGGTTGGCGTTGTAGGTGTCGTCGATGAGGCTGGCCCCCATGAGGCAGGCGTGGACCTGGAGCCGGCCCTTGGTGCCGGCATAGGCGGCCAGGCCCCGGGCGATGGCCGCGGGCGGGATGCCCAGGGCCAGGGCGGCGGCGGCGGCGGCGGCGGCATTGCGGCGGTTGTGGTCGCCGGGCACCTGCAAGGTGGTCTCGACCCGCCCCTGGGGCGTGTCGAGAGTGAGCGGGAAGTGGAAAGTGGGAAGTGGGGGTGGGGCGGTTTTCCCACTTCCCACTTCCGAATCCCCACTCCCCAGTATCCGCACATCCGCCCCCGCATCGAAGCCGAAACTCAGGATGTGGCGGCCCTTGTTCATGTCGCGCCACAGGCCGGCATGAGGGTCGTCGGCGTTGACGATGGCGATGCCGCCTTCCTTCAGGCCGGTGTAGATCTCGCCCTTGGCCCGGGCCACGGCCTCCACGCTGCCCAGGCCTTCCAGGTGGGCCCGCAGCGCGTTGTTCACCAGGGCCACGTCGGGCCGGGCCAGGCGGGTCAGGTAGTCCAGCTCGCCCGGGTGGTTCATGCCCATCTCGATGACGGCGTAGCGATGGGCCGGCGTGAGGCCCAGCAGGGTCAGGGGCATGCCGATGTCGTTGTTCAGGTTGCCCCGGGTGGCCAGCACGGCGGCCTCGCCGGCCTCCGCCAGGCAGATGGCGGCCAGCATCTCCTTCACCGTGGTCTTGCCGTTGCTGCCGGTAAT
>CAZREY010000146.1:0-6788 GCA_964599015.1 uncultured Thiobacillus sp. | reverse complement strand
GGCCCATGACCGTGACCCGCGGATTGGGCACGGTGGGGGTGGCTTGTCCGGCGTGGGCGCACAGGACCTGGGCGCCGACGTGGAGCAAGAATCCTGGCATGTTTCCTCCTCAAGTGATCACCAGCTTAAGTGATCACCAGCGCTCCATTGTTCACCGTCACCGTGGGCCCGGTCATGATCAGGCTCGCCCCCCGGCCGTTCTGGATGTAGATGCCCGTGTCGTTGACGATGATGGAAGCTCCAGTGGCACTCTTGAGCATGAGTCCGCCCGTGGGGCCGGGCAGGTCGCTGATCACCAGGGAGTGCTGGCCCAGGGTCTGGAGCACGATGTTGGGAGAGACGGGCAGCCCGGCATGGGCCAGGGGCGGGATGTCGGAGGGCGAGCCCCAGCGGCACCCCACCCAGATGGGGTAGTTGGGATCGCCACGCTCGAACTCCACCCACACGGCGGCGCCGATGGGCGGCACCAGGTAGACCCCCATGCCCGGCCCGGTGGGTCCGGCCAGGGGCGTGCAGGGCTCGGCCCAGGTGGTGGGCACGAGGTTGAGCACATCGGGAACCGTGATCTGCAGGCGGCCGCGCATTTCGGGGTCCACGTTGTTGAGCACCGTGCCCCGGTACTTGCCCCAGAACGGGCGTGTGTTGGCTTCATCGGTCATGGGATCACCACCGGTGTATTGGAGATCAGCCCATCGCGGGAGAGGCTGAAGCTTTGTTTGTATTCGCCCTTCTTGATGTTGTGGGTGACGCTGTCCACATAGTAGAGGCCGTCGTAGGCCGGGCCGGCGCCGCGCACACCCACCAGGGTGCGGGCGCGCAAAGCCTGGCCGTAGTGCAGTACATCCAGGGTGCCGCTGCCGCTGATGGCCGTGGAGTTGTTCATGAGAAAACTGAGTATGTCTCGGGCCGCCTCGTCCGGCGCCAGGCGAGCACCGCTGTTGTGAAACTCCACCTTGGCCGGCGGCGTGGGGCGCAAGCCCAAGGGCGGTTTCACGGCGCTGACGTTGGGCAGCGGAATCGGGATGGGGATGCGGTTGGTGACCGGGTCCATCACCGTGAAGATGCGGATCTTTTTGGCCAGCCCATCCAGGGAGAAGCTTAGGGACTCCACGTTGGTAAAGGCGTCCATGTTGACGCTCAGGGCGCGCTGGGGTACCGGGACGTTGATGTCAGGCCCGAAGTAGGCAATGCTCTGGCCCGGCAGGGGGCCGGGCTCGATGAAGAAGACGTAGCCGTTGCGTTGTGCCAGCTCCTTGATATAGTCCAGGTCGGTTTTGGCGGCCTGGGCTTCGATGCGCGTCGTGGGCGACTGCACCGTGGTGATGATGGGCGGAACGATCATGGGCACCACCCCCAAGGCCGCGTAGGGCGAAAGACATACGGCCACCTTGGCCACATCGGGCATGGCCGGAAGGGGCAGGATTTTCTCCACGATGTCCATGGCCACGGTCAAGTCCTCCCCCGTGATGGTCAGCGTGGATTCGCCGGGGGTGTTGCTGGGCGAGAGCTCCTGGCGCGTGACAAAGCCGTCCATGAGCACCTGGGGAACGCCGCTTAAGGTCACCATGATCACCACCCGGGTGACGATGGGGTCGAAATAGCCCGCCGGCAGCAGAACCAGTTGGAGTAGGGAGCGCTTGCCCACGCTGAAGCGCAGCTGGAAGCCGCTGCGGTCGCGGGCGCTGGTGACCTGCACGCTCTTGAGCGCCTCGATCACCGGCAGGGGCGCCGGCACCGGCACGGCCGGGCCGATGAGCAGGGTGAGGATGGCGTTACCCAGCAACATTGGGCATCTCCGGCAGCCCCTCGGGCAGGGTGATGCGCAGACGGCGCCCCACCTCGGCGGCCAGATCAAAGGGGCTCATGGCGTTGTTGGCATCGCAGACGCGCCAGAACTGCAAGGGATCGCCCAGGTAGCGCGCCGTGATGTTGTCCAACCGGTCGCCGGCCTCCACGGTGTGCTCCTGGAGCAAAGCGAATCGCTCGGCCGGGGGCAGGAAGCGGCGTTTGAGATAGCGGATCTGAAAAGCCCCCTCGGGACCGCCGTCGGTTTCCAGGACGGTCGTCTCGATGCCGTAATACCGGCTGGTGGGCGGAAAGGGCTGACTGCCGATGGCGATATTCATAGCTTGAGTCCTAACGCGATGTTTTGGGCGCTGTTGGCCACGTTCAAACTCCCCATGACCTCCTTGGTCACCTGGTGGGCCATAAAGAGGCTGAAGCCGGGGTGCAGCATGCTGAAATCCTGGTAGCTCAAGACCTGCAGGGAGAGCTCCACCTTGGCCTGGATGGGGTTCAGGGCTGGATCATAGGCCTCCTCGGTGATGCTGAAGCTGGTGACGCGCACGGGCAGCACCCGGTTGACCCCCCAGGTGAAGAGCACCAGCGGGCCCTCGATGGGCAGGATCTCGATGGACCCCACCGCGGCCAGCACCGAGTTGGCCACCACCATGGCCGTCTTGGGGTAGAGCATCATCTCGAGGGCCGACAAGGTGGGGTAGAGCCCCATGCTCACGGCCAGAGGATCGGCCTTTTCCAGCTGGTCGGCGGCATCGATCTCCACCGAGAGCGTGATAGTCTCCTTGGGCGGCCCGCTCAACCGTGTGGTCTCCCCGGGATCGGCGTCCTCCCCTGCCGCGCGCGCCTCCAGGCGGCGGGTCATGGTGGCCGGGTTGTACTGAAACACCACCACGCTGGCCATGGGATTGGCGACGTCGACCCCGACCAGGGCGCCTTTGAGCAGGCGGGGGGATTGGGGGAATGTGGTCATGGCTGGGTCCTTTGCAGTGAACGTCGAACCACGCCGGCCGATGGGTCAGTTGAGATCGAAATAGACATCATAGACTCCGCCTCCGTGATCCTTGTGCAAATAGAGTTCTTCGAAAGGGTAATAGCCCGCGATCATGAGATAGGGCTTGTCCGGGATGTGGGTGACTATCTGATCGGGGTCAAGCATCTTGTTGCAGCATAGTCGGCCCTCGAAGTTCTCCTTCCATCCAATGGAGGTCTTGATCAACACGCAGATCAGATCGTTCTCCGTTCGCAAGGCATCCACTTGGTCGCTGGCCAATCCCGTTGCGAGCGACTGGGGAAGAACGAACCGCTTGGATTCACCCTTGGGGATTCCCTGCCCTTTGACATATTGCAGGACGGAGACGCAGTCTGGGGTGATGGTGCTATCGGCCATGCTCATGCACTCTTTCCGGCGGTCTTTAGAAGACATGGGGGTACCAGTGAACCCTGAAGGCCCCACCGCGATAGCTTGTTGGGCAGCTAGGATGACAATTGCTGCGGTCGCCGCTCGGCGCAGCAGCCGCAGGCCAGCCCCTGTATCCGGCCACAGCCCACTGCTGGGAAGGGACGAAGTTCGCCGAAGGCGTGGCCAGACCCGTGAAACCCGTGCCTTTGTACTTATTGATCCAATCCAGCATCTCCGCTTCCGTGAAATCGGCGGCATCGGAAGGCCTCCGCGTGTGCGAATAGTGGGCATTGCACAGCTTCATCATGACCCCGTAGATCACGTAGTTGGCCGACCCGGCGTAGTAACAGTCCGAGCCCACCTGGATGGAAGAGCCACAGGGTGGGGTCCCGCCGGCTGTGGCACAAGCGGGCCGATAAGTCGTATGGATCCAGTCGTTGTTGTGCAGATCGATGATGTCCCAGGCAAACGCACCGGTGGTGAGGGAAATCAGATTCTGGCAGGCATCGTCTTGATCCGGGCGGCTCCAGCCCGCGAAGGTCGATTTGGTCAGATCCACGGCGTCTTCTACCTGGGTTGTGACGTCCGGGCCGCAGCGAAAGGGCGGGGGCGGCTGCGCGGGCTGCGGGGTTGCGGGCGCAGAAATGTTGATCACCGCGCTGCGGCGATCTTCACGGTATCCCGGCGAGGCGCCATGTTTATGCAAATTCACGGTGGCACCGCTTTCCGCATTGACGATGTCTGCCACTCTCTGCGCGCGGGCGCAGGACAAATTATCATTAAAATCCGGGTTGCCCTCTTCGCTGGCAAAGCCATCGACGTCCACGGTATCGGCTGGAGAGATGTCCCGGCGCGCGATGTCGCGCAAGCGCGCCTCCTCGCCGGGCAAGAGCTCATCACAGCCCACCCTGAACCGAAATATGCGGTCGCTGCTTCCGCCGTAGTCAACAATGTCTCCGCTTCGGCCCGTGCATCCGACAGGCGTGCCGATGGCCGTCGGGCCACAGGCGCGCTGGAGGGTGGGGTGGGCCGGGGAAAGGCTCGGCGGCGTCTGGTCTTGGGTACCGCCAAAGGCCCCCGCCCAGGTTTTCGCCTCTTGCTCGTGGTCGCTGTCGGCGGCGCCCACGGCAATGGCGCCGTCCCTTGAAGCCCTTTGGCCGGCCTGCTGCACCACATGAGTCAGCTCATGGGCAAGAAGCTGCCGGCCTTTCGGAGAAGCGGGCCGATACGCGTCGCTGCCGAAGACGATATCCGATCCCAGCGTGTAGGCAACTGCCTGCACGGCCTGGGCCGATGCCGCCGCGCGTGCGTCCGTGTGCACGCGCACTCGGCTGAAATCATAGCCAAAGCGCGGTTCCATGAAGCTTCGGACACCTGATTCCATGGGTTGCCCTGCTGTGCTCAGCACTTCTTTGACCACCGGTGGGGCCTTGGTGGGTGTGCTCTCATCGACAGCGTGGCGTCGCATGATGGTCTTCTGTTCGTCCTCATCCCGGCTCCTGGGGACCGAACCGGCCCCGCGTGGGGAAGCTCACTTGCGCCGAAGCACGCTGATCTCTTGTGGCGCCATGGTCTTGTTATTCACTAGAGCGGTTGCGTGCCGTTTCATGACCTATACTCTCCATTAACCGCCAGAATTGAAGTGCCGGTTTTATCCTCAACCCTAGCGCGCTGGATCTTGTTTGTTTTGCTTCTGCACATGTCCATGAATCGCTTCCACCGTAGGGGTTACTTCAGCCTGGAAAGGAGCCAGCTCCACGCAAATTATCAACCCGGGATTCATTGTGCCCTCACAACTCGCATACCCCACCTTCTTCTCCAGGCTCCGGGGGTGTCGCACCCCGCCCTCCATAAGCTTCGTTTTCACAAGCTTCCGCAAACTTTTCCGTCCACCAGAACTTGCATTTATGCGATGTTTCGTGAACGAGTAATGCAGGTAGTGATGGACACCCATTGCCCCAGTTATAGACATAGATCGTACTTCCAGCGTAACTTGCTTCTCCACAACCATCATCTCGGTCACACACAACATTGGCATCGTTAAGTTCATCCAACAGGCATTCCTTCGCCTCAGCATTCGCTATCCGTCCTATTCCTATCCTCGCATCTGCGATAGCTGCTTCTATCTCCTGCTGAGTTCCTCGACAACCAGCTCGAACTTCCACGGTAGTCCGCTGTATCATTGGATCCGAAGTGAATTGTTGTATATTTACACGATTCGATAATAATTGGTTCCTACTTTGCTGAACAGAATGAGCTAACTCATGGGCCATTAATTGTTTATCTTGCTCCTTTTCGCTCTTGCCTAACCAAATATGGCTTCCAAGTGTGAAAGCCCTTGACATGATCTGAGAAGCTGCATGATTGGCATATTTATCAGTATGCAAGCAGATACGTCGAAAATCCACACCAAAGCGTGGTTCCATAAAATGTCGGGTTGCAGATGTTAATGGTCTGCCTACGCTTTTGTTTGCCACTATACCTTGATCGAATCCAGTTCTTCCAGAGCCATCATTCGAGACCTGTTGGACACTTCCTTTCATATTGAAATAACCTTCCGGTGGTGGTGATGATTCAACAATGCTGGCGATTTTGTTTGCCTCTTGTTCATATTCATCTTCAGGCTTGCCAATCTTTAATTTGGCTTGAACCCTGGGCGGACACGCATGGCAAGCACCTCCGAAAGGACAGCGTTGTGGAAACAGGGGGCAGAAAGCCATTGAGGTGGGCTGACCGTCGACTTGGGCTCTGGAAACGGCTGCAGCAACCTGGCTGAAGCTGTGATTGAAACGCGCGCCAGCGGAAATCACGGGGCGAAGCTCTTCATCCGGCGCCTTTTGTACGGCAGCGTGCCGCGGCATGCCTGTGTTTTTCACCAGCCTGCTTGGCAGCTGCGGCTTGTCATGGACTTGGCTTTTCATCGTAAGCCCCCATGCACGGATCGAGCGATCCGTTCTCCCAAACGAGAGGGGTCGTTGTCTTGGACGGGACCCATCGGCTCGGTTTGGATGGTTCTAAGCGCTCCACCTTCTTCCTGTCTAACTCCGATGCCCTCCCAGGCCAGCAACTGGGTCAGTCGGGCCTCGAAGGACGACTTCATGGCCGCCAGCTGTCGCGGTGTGGCGTCGATGCCGTCCAGCAGAAGCTCTTCGATGTGGATGTTGATGTTCATGCCACCGCCTTGGCCGGCCCCGGCCATTGAAAGTCCGAGGTCTTTATGGGGCGCTCGAGTTTTTTGAGCTCCACCTGGGTCGCGTTGAGCAACATCGCCATGGTTACCGGACCACCGGCTTGGGCGGCCTGGAAAGCGGCGTTTAAGGCCACGTTATGGATGCCGCCGCCGCTGAGATTGAGCTTGGCCAGAAAATCGTAGTCCAGCGGGTCGTCCAGGGGTGTTTCGG
Organism: uncultured Thiobacillus sp.; assembly: GCA_964599015.1. Taxonomy (GTDB): domain Bacteria; phylum Pseudomonadota; class Gammaproteobacteria; order Burkholderiales; family Thiobacillaceae; genus PFJX01. Next base: position 188 of record CAZREY010000146.1, on the reverse strand, counting down.
CCGGGAAGACCTTCTGCCAGATCTCCTTGCGCTCGGCCGCCCCCGGCATGGGGAACTCCACGATGAAGCGCAGGCGGCGCATGAAGGCCTTGTCCAGGGCGCTTTTCATGTTGGTGGCCAAGATGGCCAGGCCGCGGTAGCTCTCCATGCGTTGCAGCAGGTAGTTGACCTCGATGTTGGCGTAGCGG
>CAZREY010000145.1:0-6805 GCA_964599015.1 uncultured Thiobacillus sp. | reverse complement strand
GTTGTAGGCCTCGGCCGCGTCCAGGCTCTTCAGGCCCGCATCCACCACGGGGAACAGGGCCAGGGCGGGCACGCCGTATTTCAGGCAATCCTCCGCCACCGCGAACAGCCGGTCCAGGCTCATGCGCCGCACGCCGGGCATGGAGGCCACGTCCTCCACCCGGTTCTCGCCGTCCAGCACGAACACCGGCAGGATCAGGTCCGCCGGGGTTAGCACCGTCTCCCGCATCAGGCGGCGGGAAAAATCGTCGCGGCGCATACGGCGCATGCGCTTATGGGGAAAGCTGGACAGATCGAACATGACGCATCACTCCAAATAACCAGAACAAATTTACCAGCCGGGCCACAAGCTTACCGGGAACCATCCCCCATGGCCTGGCGTCTACTTTTGCAGACGAGTGTCGCAAGACACGAGCTTCCATCGTCTCCCGCTTCTCCTCCCTGAGCGGGTGCCTTAACGCAAAGTTAAGGCCTCTTCTGCCCGGCTTGGTCCCCTTCAGCCGGGTTTTTTTTGGGCACGCCCAGCCATTTCCGCACCACCGCCTCGGCTTCATCCACCCCCGCCCGCTTCAGGCTGGAGAACAACTGCACGCTGGCGGGCAGATCGGCCTCCTTAAGGGCGGCCCGCACCTTGAGCAGCGTCTGCTGGGCCGCCCCCCGGGAAAGCTTGTCGCTCTTGGAGAGCAGCACGTGCACGGGCTTCTCCGCGGGCCTGAACCACTCCAGCAGGGACCAGTCCAGCTCGGTGAGGGGATGGCGGATGTCCATGATCAGCACCAGGCCCATGAGGTGGGAACTGCGGGCCAGATAGCCGCCGATCAGGTCCTGCCATTGCATCTGCTGTTCCTTGGGGGCCTTGGCGAAGCCGTAGCCGGGCAGGTCCACGAGGAAGCGCCCGTCCGCGATGCGGAAGAAGTTCAGCAACTGGGTGCGGCCGGGCAGCTTGCTGACGAAGGCCAGCCGCTTGTGGTTGCACAGTGTATTGATGGCACTGGATTTGCCCGCGTTGGAGCGGCCGGCAAAGGCCACCTCGGCGAGACTTTCCCGGGGCAGATCCCTGGCATTGGCGACGGAGATATGGAATTCGGCGTTTAGCACGGCTGGCACTCATGGGGTCAGACCGTTACAATGCCGCGATTTTCCCTTGCTGTCATTCCGGATATTAAGGAGCGTTTCATGAAAGCCTTCGCGCTGCTGACTAGCCTGCTGATTTCTGCCGTGGGCTTCGCCTCGCCCTCTTTCGCCAAAGGCGATGCCGCCAAGGCCCAGTCCATCGTCAACAACGTGTGCGGCGCCTGCCACAACACCGACGGCAACAGCAACAATCCCATCTATCCGTCCCTGGCCGGCCAATCCCCCGAATACCTGGCCAAGCAGCTCACCGAGTTCCGCTCCGGCGCCCGCCGCAACGCCACCATGGCCCCCAACGCCGCCAAGCTGTCCGACGACGACATACTGAACCTGGCCGCCTACTACAGCGCCCAGCAGCCCAAGCCCAAGCAGGCCAAGGACGCCGCCCTGGCCGCCGAAGGCATGAAGATCTACAAGGGCGGCAACCAGGGCAGCGGCGTGCCCGCCTGCGCCTCCTGCCATGGCCCCGCCGGCGCCGGCATCCCTGTCCAGTTCCCCCGCCTGGCCAGCCAGCATGCCAAGTACGTACTGTCCCAGCTGAAGAACTTCCGCAGCGGCGACCGGGCCAACGATGGCGGCAAGATGATGCAGGTCATCGCCCGCAAGATGACCGACCAGGAAATGAAGGCCGTGGCCGAGTACATCTCCGGCCTGCGCTAAGATCCGCCTTCCACGAAGCGGCCCGCCTCGCGCGGGCCGTTTTCTTTTCGCCCATCCGTAAATGTCCTCCCTCGACGACCTCAATCCGCAACAGCGGGAAGCCGTAAAGTATCTCGACAGTCCCCTGCTGGTGCTGGCCGGCGCCGGTTCCGGCAAGACCCGGGTCATCACCCGCAAGATCGCCTATCTGGTGAACAGCTGCGGCATCGAGGCCCGCCACATCGCCGCCATCACCTTCACCAACAAGGCCGCCCGGGAGATGCGGGAACGGGTTTCCGAACTGCTGCCGGGCAAGGCGGCCCACGGCCTCACGGTGTCCACCTTCCATTCCCTGGGCCTGCACATCCTGCGGGCGGAGGCCAGGCGACTGGGCTACAAGCCCCGCTTCTCCGTGCTGGACGCAGCCGACGCCAACGGCATCCTGTCCGACATCCTCAAGAACCCGGACAAGGGCAGCCTGCGCCAGGCCGCCGGCGTCATCTCCAACTGGAAGAACGCCCTGCTCAGCCCCGCCGAGGCCCTGAAGGCCGCGGAAGACGAGGCCCAGCGTCAGGTGGCCGTGGCCTACCAGGCCTATCAGGACACCCTGCGTGCCTACCAGGCCATGGACTTCGACGACCTCATCCGCCTGCCGGTGGAACTCTTCCGCCACCACCCGGAAGCCTTGAGCACTTGGCAGGGCCGCCTGCGCTACCTGCTGGTGGACGAGTACCAGGACACCAACGGCGCCCAGTACGAGCTCATGAAACTGCTGGCGGGCCCCATGGGACGCTTCACCGCCGTGGGAGACGATGACCAGGCCATCTACGCCTGGCGCGGCGCGGACGTGGAAAACCTGCGCCGCCTCACCCAGGACTGGCCAGACCTCAAGATCATTCCCCTGACCCAGAACTACCGTTCCAGCCAGCGCATCCTCAAGGCCGCCAACAGCGTCATCCGCAACAACCCCCGCCTGCACGAGAAAAACCTGTGGAGCGAGCTGGGCCTGGGGGATCACATCGAGATCGTGCAGTGCCGGGACGACCGCCACGAGGCGGAGACCGTGGCCATGCGCATCTCCGCCCACAAGTTCGAGCACCGCACCCGGCACGCCGACTATGCCGTGCTCTATCGCGGCAACCACCAGGCCCGGCTGGTGGAGGAAGCCCTGCGGGAGGCCAAGATCCCCTACCAGCTTTCCGGCGGCCAATCCTTCTTCGACCGGGCGGAGATCAAGGACCTCACCGCCTACCTGCGCCTCATCGCCAACCAGGATGACGACCCGGCCTTCATCCGCGCCGCCACCACGCCCCGGCGGGGCATCGGCGCCGGCACCCTGGAAAAGCTGGGGGACCATGCCGGCAAGCGTCACATCAGCCTGTTCGAAGCCGCCTTCGAGGAAGGCTTCCAGGCCCAGATGCAGGCCCGCCAGCTGGAGCCCCTGGTGGAGTTCTGCGACTTCATCAACCGCCTGGCCTTCCGGGCCGACAAGGAACCCGCCGGCCGCCTGCTGGAGGAACTCCTGGCCGCCATCCACTACGAGGAATGGCTGTACGGCAACGAGGACGACCGGGCCGCCAAGGTGAAGTGGGAGAATGTGCGGGAGTTCGTGGACTGGCTGGCGAAGAAGGGCGAGGAGGATGACAAGAGCCTCAACGAGCTCACCCAGACCGTGAGCCTCATGAACCTGCTGGAAGGCCGGGACGACACCGAAGTGGACGCCGTGCGCCTGTCCACCCTCCACGCCGCCAAGGGCCTGGAGTTCCCCCACGTGTTCCTCATCGGCGTGGAGGAGGAAGTCCTGCCCCACCGGGAATGCCTGGAAGGCCCCCGCCTGGAGGAGGAGCGCCGCCTCATGTACGTGGGCATCACACGGGCCCGGCGGGGCCTGGTCATCACCCACTGCGCCAAGCGCAAGAAGGGGGGCGAGCACGTGTCCTGCGAACCCTCCCGCTTCCTGGCGGAGATGGATGGCGGCGACGTCAAGCGGGCCGGTGCGGCGGAGGCGGACCCCAATGCCGCCAAGGCCGAGGGCCAGCGGCGCCTGTCCGCCCTCAAGGCCATGCTGGGCAACAAGACCTGAAACATCCGGCGGAGCGGTGCCGCGCGGCCTTCAGTTTTTTACGCGCCGTCCGTAATTGGTGCCAGGTGCCTTCAGGGATTCCTTATACAGGCCCCGCTCAACGAAAGTGAACCGCCACATACAGGAGAGCAATGTCATGGCATCCGGCAACAACAGCATCAAATGCCCCAAGTGCGCCCAGGAGACCCAGTCTCTGGTCAGCACGGTGAACGGCACCCAATACGTCGTATGCCGTGGCTGCAACGCCCTGCTCAGGGTGGAGGTCAATAAAGGCCAGTTCACCGGCAAGGTTCAGACCTAGGGCGAGCAGGCCCCAGAAATAAAAAAACGCGGCCCGGAGCCGCGTTTTTCCTGGCCGTGGCCCGGCAGGTTACTTCTTGGCAACCATGGCCGCCTTGGCTTGGTCGATCATGTAATCCACGGCGACGATGGTGTCGGCGTCGGACAGCTTGTCGTTGCCCCCCTTGGCGGGGCCACCGAAGCTCCCCTTGATGGCGGCGGTGTACAGGTAGTCGCGGCCTTCCTTCAGCAGGGCAGACCAGGCCTTGGTATCGTTCAGTTTCTGGGCGCCGGTGACGCCGGTGTCGTGGCAGAACGCGCAGTTCTCGGCATAAACCACCTTGCCCCGGGCCAGTTCGGCCGCGCTGGGCTCCTTTTCCTTCTTCAGGGTGGGCTCGAAGCTGGCGCCGGCGGCGTTGGTCATGTAGACGATGCCCCGGGCCACTTCCAGGTCGGACAACTCCGGCTCGCCGCCCCGGGCGGGCATCTTGTTGAAACCGTTCAGGGCATGCAGCAGCAGGGTGTCATAGCCCTTGGCGATACGGGAACCCCAGTCAGCACGCTCCTTGAACTTGGGCGACTCGAGGGCTCCGGAGGCATGGCAGCCGGCGCAGATCTCGTTGTAGACCTGCTCTCCGGTGAGCTCGACCTTGGGGGCGTTGGGGTCTACCGCCACGGACTTGCCGAAGGACTGGATGCGGGACTGCACTGCCTGTTCCGAGACGGGTGCGGGATCGTCCTGGCCCATGCCCCCCTGGATACCCAGGAACAGCATGACGATCAGGAAAATGGCCAGCCCGGGCGCGAACAAACCACCCAGCGTGGCGATCAGAAAGTCCTTCGGCGTGGTTTTTGTCATCTCGTGATGGTCAGCCATGGCGCAGCTCTCAATGCAGGTTCGGTTGCAAAAACCTGCTGATTATACGGTCATATGCCTGACCGGCGTGAAGTGCTGTGCTATTCTTCGCGGCCCGCGCGCCCGTAGCTCAGTTGGATAGAGTACTGCCCTCCGAAGGCAGGGGTCGCACGTTCGAATCGTGTCGGGCGCGCCAATCCTATCAGCCCCTCCCTCCAGGGGTATCGCCTGCCCCAAGTCAAGTCCATGGCTTGCCTGGAAGGCCTGTTCCACTATCATCCCCGCACGTCATCACCTCCCTTGAAGTGCAGGAACAGCCATGCAGTCAGGTCCCCGAGAAATCGTCACCCCCTTCCGCCAGATCCCCCTGGACGTGCCGGAGGGCATGAAGCCCAACGAGTTCTTCAACAGCACGGAGAACCTCAACGACCTGGTGCACAACAACGGCCTGCTGCAGAACCCGGAAGGCCTGCTGCTCTACCGCAAGGCCCTGGGCCACAGCAACGAGTTCGACACCTCCATCATCTACAACACCTCCCGCGCCATCCTGGACCCCCTGGGGCGCCCGGTGCGCCGCACCCAGGTGCCTGATGCGGTGAAGAACGTGTGGAACCGGATGAACGCCATCATCTACGACTACATGCTGGAGCAGTACCCGGACCCGGAGAAACACCTGGTTCTGGCCGGCGAGGCCAGCCTGGACGCCACCTGGCCCCTGACCTCCCCCGGCGTGCCCAGCATCCGCATGCTGCACAACCACTTCATCGTCTTCGACAAGGCGGAGCTGGCGGCCGCGCCCCTGGCGGACGAGAACAACCCCAACCTGACCGACGGCGGCCAGCACTCCCTGTTCCAGGCCCATCTTCGGGACGTGTACCGCACCTTCTTCGACGAACTGGACCTGGAGATCCTGCGCCCCTGCACGCCCGGCTCCTGCAAGATCGCCATCACCGGCTATCCCCAGGGCCTGCCCAGCTGGGAGGTGACGGGAGGCGCGGCGGCGTTGAAGGAAGTGCGCTTCTGGAAGGAATACGACACCCTGCTGAAAGGCTTCATCGACTTCTACCGAGCCTTCTTCAGCCAGGTGTCCACCCGCAACGCGCCCCTGCCCCGTGACATCTACTTCCCGGCATTGGTGGAGGAGAAGCTCCAGTTCAACAACGATTTCCTCAAGACCGCCAAGATGGTGCGCGACCGCTGCATCAAGGACGCCAAGTACGCCAATGCCATCCGCTGGCAACCGGCCTTCAAGCAGCTCATCTACCGCAACGACGCCGGCCGTCTCATCGTCACCATCAGCCAGAATTCCATCGGCAACGCCATCACCGAACTGCTGGGGGTGGTGGTGAAGCGCACGCCGGACGCCGACGCCTACGCCCGTGCCGAACCGGCCCTCATCGAAAAACTGCTGGAAGTGCGCCGCCGGCTGGTGGAAGCGGATCTGGGCGAAGGCATCGCCACGCCCTACTGGGACGCCTGATCCACGGTCCGGGCAGCCTCCTCCAGCCGCTGTTGCTGGAGTTGTCGCGCGGCCTCCATCTGCCGCCGCACGTCCTGTTGCATCTGCCTAGCCTGTTCGGCCTCCTGGGCCTTGAGGGAGGCCTGCAAGGCGGCGGTGCCCGCCGTTTCCGCGCCGCAGCCGGACATCAGGACCAGCCAGGCCATTGCCATCCATCGCCGCATGCTCACCTCCGGATAGGGGTACGCTCCACCCAGCATAGGTCCGCTGGCCGGTCGTGGAAAACAAAAAAGCCCGCCGAGGCGGGCTTCAGACTGCTGACAAAGCCCCCACGATTTGGGGGCTTTGTGTTTTCATGG